>NZ_JBXSQG010000011.1:0-94299 GCF_057063545.1 Gilliamella sp. X-23 | reverse complement strand
TCGAATTACCAGAAGGCGTAGAAATGGTAATGCCTGGTGATAACATCAAAATGACAGTATCATTAATTCACCCAATCGCGATGGCAGACGGCTTACGTTTTGCGATTCGTGAAGGTGGTCGTACTGTCGGTGCTGGTGTGGTTGCTAAAGTTATTAAATAATTGAATTAAGCCTTAGCGGCAATAGAAAGGGTATCATTCGATGCCCTTTCTTATCTAGTCTGTTTAGCAAAATGTTTTTATTAAAAGAGCATTTTGGAAAATAGATATTATTATAAATAACATAATATAGGTTTTATATGCTAGTAAGTAACGAGAGTCAAAATACAAATACTATTCTAGACAAATTGAAATGGGGTTTAGTTCTAGTATTGATTGCGTTTATTGTTTGGGGAAATTTTTATTTTTCCCAACCTAATGATATATATCAACCTAATACAATCGTTCGGATTATTATAGTTGTTGTTGTTTCTCTATTAACTCTGTTTATTGCGATCACAACAAACAAAGGCAAATTATTTTTATCATTTTTAAATGAATCTAAAAAAGAGTTAAGAAAAGTTGTATGGCCAACTCGTAAAGAAACGACACAGACAACTTTACTTATTGCTGCTATCACAGTTATTGTTGGTTTAGCGCTTTGGGGAATGGATTCTTTATTCCGTTCAATAATCTTTTATTTAACATCAATAGGGCGTTAATATGAGCGAATCACAACAAAAACGGTGGTATGTTATTCAAGCTTATTCCGGCTATGAAGCACGTGTTGCACAATCATTACGTGAATATATCAAATTACATAATATGGAAGATGCATTCGGTGAAGTATTAGTTCCAACCGAAGAAGTTGTTGAAATGAAAAGTGGGCAACGTCGCAAAAGTGAACGTAAGTTTTTCCCTGGTTATGTATTAGTTGAAATGATGATGAATGATGCGACTTGGCATTTAGTTAGAAGCGTACCAAGAACAATGGGTTTCATTGGTGGCACGTCGGATCGACCAGCGCCAATTAGCCAACGTGAAGTTGATGCAATCATGAATCGTCTACAACAAGTTGGCGATAAACCACGTCCTAAAACGTTATTTGAGCCGGGTGAGCTTGTTCGTGTTAATGAAGGTCCATTTGCTGACTTTAACGGTGTTGTTGAAGAAGTTGACTACGAAAAAAATCGCTTAAAAGTATCGGTTTCTATTTTTGGACGCTCAACTCCTGTAGAGCTAGATTTTAGTCAAGTTGAAAAGAGCTAATTTTTTGATATAGTTTTTTCACTGAATTAGCTGTATCTTTTAGAAAACCACAAGAGTCAATCTTGTGGTTTTTGTTTTTATGAAAGAAATATAATGTCTTTCGAGAATTTGAGAATAATAGTTCTGTTTCTAATATATTTAATCAAAGTGAGTCGCCAAGGTAGATAAAACCACTATCGGATCATAATTTAACTTATTATTAATATAATACAGGCAATCTATTCTTTTTTAGATTTTTTTATTCTTTTACCCATATAAAAGTGATATCCCAACCAATAGTTAGGCCAACGTGCTTCGATTCCTATATTATTAACTATTAAAGCAACCATGACTAATAAAACCGAACCTATAAGTACTGGTGTTATCAAGAATGAATAGTCAGTAATTCCGGACATCATGATTAAAATAGGGGTTGCACCAGCTGGAGCGTGAACTACACGTAGTAACTGCATCAATGCGATAGATGTCCCAACTGCTAATGCTATCGGTATAATTCCATTGCTAAATAAATTAAAGAACAACACACCTATAAAAGACAAAATCAATGCAATTATTTCATGGCATATAAAATGGTTTAAGAATGATAATTACCGCGGTTGCATGTTTGTACGAGCTAAGTCTGAATATAACAATAAAAGCGAAGAAATATGCGCTATTGTTAGTGAACATAAAAAGTGGATTCAAGATAGGATTTTTGAATGTCTAGGAGGCACAAAGTCATGTGAACAAGCATCTTGCCTAATTATGTTAATACTTGAAGGTATGATATCTTGCACATCCGTTTTTGGTATTGAGGGATATGATTTTGAACAGGCAAAAATGTACATCTATGATATCGTCGATAACATTGGCGAGGATAACCTATGAATTTAAATAGCTGGCTTATAGACAATGGATAGCCATTACCTCAAGCCTATTAACCAAAATGATCAATTTAATCTAAGTTAAACGATTCCAGTTGTTGTTGTAATTCTAACCATTGTAGTTCTGTTTCTTCTAATTGATTTTTAAGTTGGCTTTGCTCTAGTAACAAAGTTGTAAGTTCGTTTTTTTTGCTCGCATCATAGATTGCAGGATCAGACAGTTGTTCTTCAATTTGCTTTAATTGATGGGTTAATTTATCAAGCATCTGTTCTTCTTTTTGTAACTGTTTTTTTATTGGCTGCATTTGTGCACGTAATTCAGCTTGTTTACGTTTTTGCTCTTTACGATCTTGAGCTGATATATTACTTGTATTTTCTTTTTTGGGTGAATTTATTTCGTCATTTGATTGGTTATCATCTTTTTGTGCTTCGGCTAACCATTTTTGATAATCATCAAGATCGCCGTCAAATGGTTCAACTTTATGATCATGGACTAAATAGAATTCATCGGTGGTCGAACGTAGTAAATGGCGATCATGTGACACCACAACTAATGCACCATCAAAATCAATTAACGCTTCAGTCAATGCTTGTCGCATATCTAAATCTAGGTGGTTAGTTGGTTCGTCTAATAAAAGAAGATTTGGTTTTTGCCAGACAATTAAAGCTAAAACAAGTCGCGCCTTTTCACCACCCGAGAAAGTTTTAACTGGCTCGGTGACTTTATCGCCTTGAAAATCAAATCCACCTAAATAATTACGCAGTTCTTGCTCTGTATTTTTCGGTTCGGCAAGTTGCGTTAAATGCCAAAGTGGTGACTCATCGGGGCGTAGATATTCTAATTGATGTTGAGCAAAATAACCTAATTGAACACCTTTAGCGAGATTAATATGGCCTTCTTTAGGTGCAAGTTCACCAGCTAGCAATTTAATCAGTGTTGATTTACCTGCACCATTGCGTCCTAATAAGCCAATGCGTGAACCAGGGACTAAATTAAGCTTAATTTTTTCTAGTATAATTTTATCATCATAACCCGCTACAACTTTTTCCATCATTAACAAAGGACTTGGTAAGAATTCAGATGGCTTAAAATTAAAATGAAATGGATTATCAACATGAGCAGGTGCAATCAGTTCCATTCTTTCTAACATTTTTATACGGCTTTGTGCCTGTTTAGCTTTTGTAGCTTTGGCTCTAAATCGATCGATATAATTTTGTAAGTGTGCAACTTTGAGTTGTTGGCTTTCATAGAGTGATTGTTGTTGTGCCAACTTTGTTGAGCGTTGAATTTCAAATGAAGAGTAGTTACCGGTGTATTCAAATAAACTTTTTTGTTCAATATGAATAATTTTATTGACTAAAGGATCTAAAAAATCACGATCGTGAGAGATTAAAATCAGCGTTCCTGGATAGTTACTTAACCATTTTTCAAGCCAAATGACAGCATCTAAATCAAGGTGATTGGTTGGTTCATCAAGCAATAATAAATCAGAACGACACATTAACGCTTGTGCCAAATTCAATCGCATTCGCCAACCACCGGAATAGGACTTAACCGGTAACATTAATTGCTCATTAGAAAAACCAAGACCATGTAGTAAGGTTGCAGCTCGAGCGCGAATTGTCCAAGCATCAATGGTATCAAGCTTTTCATGGATAATCGCAATTTGCTGACCATTATTTTGTTCATTAGCGGTATCTAACTGTTTTTCTAATTGTCGATACTCACGATCGCCATCAATGGCATATTCAATCGCAGGGATATCTAATGCCGGAGTTTCTTGATTGACCCAAGCGAGTTGCCATTGCGATGGTATACTTAACGTGCCGGCATCAGCTTGAATTTCACCTTTAATTAGTGAAAACAGCGTCGATTTTCCGCAACCATTTTTACCTACTAACCCAACTTTTTGTTGAGGATTAATGGTTGCTGAAGCATTATCTAAAAGTAAGTTAACGCCTCGGCGCACTTGGATTGAATCAAAAACTATCATGATATTTTTGTCTATTATTCAAAATAAAATGTGTTATGCTAACAAAAAATTGGGTTTATGCAAAATTAAAATAGAGTAATTAATATGGTAATGGACTCTTATAACCTTATACCTAAAATTGCACAACAAATTGTTGAAAGAACCATGAAAATTATTGATTGCAATATCAATGTAATGGATGCACATGGTTGTATTATTGGCAGTGGTGATTTAGAACGTATTGGAGAGCTACATGAAGGAGCGATGTTAGCTATATCTCAGAAACGAACAGTTTCAATTGATAGTACCATGGTGAAAAATTTACAAGGTGTTAAACCAGGAGTCAATCTACCGTTAAAACTTAATGATAGGATTGTTGGTGTAATTGGATTAACTGGCGAACCTTCCGATATTTGGCAATTTGGAGAGCTTGTTCGCATGTCTGCAGAAATGATGATGGAACAAACTCATTTATTACAAGAGCTATCTTATAATAATCGTTTAAAGGAAGAGCTTATCCTAACGCTAATTGAAAAAGAGACTTTGCCCGACAGTATGATTCAATGGGTTAAACGATTGGATATCGATTTGGATTTACCCAGAGTGGTTGGTATGATTGAGGTCGATAGTGGACAGTTAGGCATTGATACTGCAATGAGTGAATTACAAAATTTACAAACACAGATACAATTGCTAAGTAAACATAATTTAGTAGCAACTAAATCAGTTACTGAGCTAGTTATTTTAATCCCAGCACTTAATAGGTATGGACGATGGGATTTATTAGAACATAAGAAGAAACTAGAGTCACTTATTATTACAATAAAAAATATTACTCAATTAGATATTAGAATTTCGCTTGGTAATTATTTTGAGCAACATCCTTATCCTTTGGTAAAGTCTTACCAGACAGCAAAAACGACGATGTTAATTGGTAAACAAAGAATGCCTAATATTCGTAATTATTATTATCAAGAGCTAATTTTACCTGTTTTATTACATGGATTAAGTTATGACTGGCAAGCCGAAGAATTATTATTACCTTTGAAAAAATTAAGGCTGGCTGATAATAATGGTCTTTTGAGGAAAACTTTGCAAACATGGTTTAAAAATAATGTTCATAGTAGTAATACAGCTAATGAACTTTTTATCCATCGTAATACATTAGAGTATCGTTTAAATAAAATTGCTACGTTAACAGGATTAAATCTTGCAAAATTTGATGATAGATTACTTTTATATATAGGTTTGCAATTAGATAGAAGTTAATTTATAGGAATTGCTTGCATTTATAATATGCAAAAAGCTAGGTTAAAGCTGTTTGCTTTTATTTAAATAGTATGAATGAACATTATAAAAAACTATCCAGATGAAATTTTACATGAAGACGATTAATGAGTTTTTAAATAATTATCTTAATCATGAAGCGTAAACAATCTGGCATTTTCTTTTATAAATAATTAGGTTATTGGTGCAGGATTGAAAATAGCTAACGGGTTATATAATTTCCAATGATCTGACCATGGTTTCTTTCTTCCACTTGCTACATCTAAAATCAAATGAAATAGTCTCCAACCTATATCTTCAATTGTTGCTTTTCCTAAAGCAATATCGCCGGCACTAATATCAATTAAATCAAACCACTGTTCAGCCACAATATTACGGCTAGACATCTTAATTACTGGTACCATAGCCAAGCCATAAGGTGTTCCTCGTCCAGTAGTAAAAACTTGTAATGTAATTCCTGACGCAACTTGTTGAGCTCCGCAGACAAAATCGCTTGCCGGTGTAGCTGCAAAAATCAATCCTTTTTTCGTTGGGCGTTGTCCAGGAGCTAGAACTTCTACAATAGGGCTTGTTCCTGACTTAGCAATTGATCCCATTGCTTTTTCGACTATGTTATTTAATCCTCCCTTTTTATTTCCTGGCGTTGTATTTGCACTACGGTCGACTTTTCCGGCAGCAAGGTATTCATCATACCACTGCATCTCACGAATTAGTGCTTTACCAACCTCCTCATTAGCCGCTCTTGGTGTAAGTAAGTGAATACCATCACGTACTTCAGTAACCTCAGAAAACATCACAGTAGCACCGCATCTAACTAATAAATCAGAAGCAAACCCTACAGAAGGGTTTGATGTGACGCCAGAAAAAGCATCACTACCTCCGCATTGCATACCTATTACTAATTCTGATACTGGAACAGTTTCCCTTTGACGCTGATTTAATCGTTGTAAATGCTTTTCAGCTACATTCAAAATATTATTCACCATGGCTTTAAAACCACGTTCATCTTGCAATATAACTAGATCATCATTTTCTATTTTGATAGGAATTGAATCTTCAGTTCCTTTTAGTAATTTTTCTGGCTGAAGTTTTTCACACCCCAAGCTCACAACCATAATTTCACCACCAAAATTAGGATTTTTAGCTAAATTATGAATAGACCGTATTGGTACAATAGCTGCTGGAGCATCAATAGCTACACCGCAACCATAAAGATGCGTTAATGGAACAACACCATCTACATTTGGATAGTTAGGTAATAAATCACGCTCAATAATTTTTGAGACATACTCAACAACGCCAGAAACACAGTTAACGCTCATGGTTATACCAAGTATATTTCGCGTTCCAACGGAACCATCTTTATTACGATAACCTTCAAAAGTATAACCGTCCAAAGGTGGAAGCGGTTCACTTTTTTTTGTGGCAATGGCTAATTCATGTAATTCGGGGGCGGTTGGTATTTGAGTCACAGACTCGTTAACCCATCCTCCTTTTTTTATATCTACTTTGGCAAAACCAATAATTTCACCATAACGGATAATTTCTTGCCCTTGATTTATATCATTTAAAGCAACTTTATGACCTTGAGGTATATTCTCAATTAGTTCTAATCCATCCGGAAATAGAGCTCCTTTGGGCAACCCACCATCATTCACAACAATAGCAACGTTATCAATTTCTTTGATTTTGATATAGAGCGGTTTATTACGATGGTTTTCCATTATTTATTTCCTATAAAATGATTAGCTTTTCAGTAATAATCAAAAGTGCAAAGATTTATATCTACTATGATGTTTTTACTGATTTATTTTTCGTATATTAAATGTAAAAACAATGAATATCATTATGAATATTCATAATTATTCAAGGTGATATTACGATTAATTTGTGCAGATGACTATATTAATGTGTTCCACATCACAAAATTAGAGCAACTATCTAAAATTATGTGAGGAATATAACATTACATTGTGCATTTTCACAAAAATAAGTGACATTCTGGTTATTATTTTGTTTTTTCATCTAATGAAATATATCGCCTGACTGTCCGATAATAATTTATTAATAACGGGTTACTGAGAAATATTTAATGACTAGTGATTTTCTACTCAGCGACGTTTGTAAAGATTCAGGATTAATAAATTCAAAAATCGTATAGAGGCTAAATATGAAAATAAACAAAGCAAGGCAAAAAAAGACTAACATCCGGTGGATGACAGTCATTTTTTTATTTATTGTCACCGCTGTTAATTATGGTGATAGAGCTACATTAGGTATTGCAGGAAAATCAATATCGGGAGAATTGGGATTTGATGCGGCAGCAATGGGCTGGGTAATGTCATCATTTGGTATTGCCTATGTGATAGGACAGTTACCTGGTGGTTGGTTATTAGATAGATTTGGATCAAAACGAGTTTATTTTTACAGTATTCTATTCTGGTCTATTTTTACCTTATTACAAGGTACAGTTCATTTTTTTATTGGTGCTTGGGCTCTTATTATGCTCTTCACTTTTCGGTTTTTAATGGGGTTATCAGAAGCACCTTCCTTTCCTGGAAATAGTCGCATAACAGCAGCATGGTTTCCTGCTAAAGAAAGAGCAACAGCAGTAGCTATTTTTAATTCAGCACAATATTTCGCGACAGTAATTTTTGCACCGATTATGGGATGGTTAACTCACGAATATGGGTGGCAATCTGTATTCTTTTTTATGGGAGGTCTTGGTATTTTGGTGAGTATTGCAACGCTAATTATGATTCGTAATCCCAAAGATCATCCATGGGCAAATCAAGCAGAGGTTGATTATATCATTGAAGGCGGAGCTTTGGTTGATATGGATCAAAAGAAAGCGGATGGTAAGCAAAAAGGACCAAAATTAGGTTATTTAACTCAGCTTCTTACAAACAGAATGTTGCTTGGTGTTTATTTAGGACAGTATTGCATTAACTGTTTAACATTTTTCTTTATTACTTGGTTTCCTATTTATCTTGCAACGCAACGTGGAATGAATATTAAAGAAGTTGGTTTTGCTGCTGCTATTCCAGCTATTTGTGGTTTTATTGGTGGAATTAGTGGTGGAGTTTTTTCAGATTTTCTAATGCGTAAAACAGGATCGCTTTCAATTGCACGTAAAACGCCGATTATTTTAGGAATGTTATTTTCGATGACAATGATTTTATGTAATTACGTTGATTCAATTGCATTAGTTATTTTATTTATGTCAATGGCTTTCTTTGGTAAAGGTGTTGGTGCATTAGGATGGGCTGTTATGGCTGACACTGCACCTAAAGAAATGAGTGGACTTGCTGGTGGACTATTCAACATGTTTGGTAACGCATCTAGTATTATTTCACCAATTATTATTGGCTATATTGTTGCATGGACAGGTCGATTTGAATGGGCTTTAGTTTTTGTGGCTGGTCACGCTTTTGTTGCAGCGTTTAGCTATTTAGTTATTGTTGGTCCTATTACACGTATGGAATTAAAGAAAAATTAACAATATTTATAACTAACAATAGATTAGAGCCAAGGAAAACGTTTTATGTGTACTCAGTCAGTTCCGATCATTAAATCGATGCAAGTTATTCCAGTAGCAGGATATGACAGCATGTTAATGAATATTGGTGGTGCACATGGTCCTTACTTTACTAGAAATATTGTTATTTTAACAGATAATACGGGGCATACTGGTGTTGGTGAAGCACCAGGTGGCACTATAATTGAAAATGCCCTAAAACAGGCAATCCCTCATGTTGAAGGTAAGGCAATTTCAATTTTAAATCGTGATGCTATAGCAATGCAGTATTTAATTCCCAATTGAAAATTTGATTGTAAGCGCCCGTCTATGGTTTGTTAAAAAAGATTTATATAAATTGAAAATTAAAGAGGTAATTATGAGTTCATCAACACCAATTATTACTGAAATGCATGTCTACCCAGTAGCCGGCTATGACAGTATGTTATTAAATTTAAGTGGTGCGCATTCGCCTTACTTTACACGGAATATCGTTATTCTTAAAGATAATTCGGGCAATATTGGTTTAGGCGAAGTGCCATGTGTTGGCGTTGTCACCCAAACGCTTGAAGACGCAAAACCGCTAGTTATTGGGCAATCAATTGCGCAATACAAAAATGTTATGAACCGAGTTCGCAATCAATTTGCTGATCGTGATGTAGGTGGACGAGGCAACCAAACTTTTGACCAACGTTCAACTATTCACGTTGTGACTGCCATTGAATCCGCCATGTTAGACTTATTAGGCAAACATCTTGGCGTGACGGTAGCTTCATTACTTGGTGATGGACAGCAACGAGATGAAGTTGAGATGTTAGGGTATTTATTTTATATTGGAGACAGCAAAAAAACAGATCTCCCTTATCAAAATCAATCTGAAGATAAATGTGATTGGTATCGATTACGACATGAAGAAGCATTAACGCCAGAAAAGATAGCCCGTTTAGCCGAAGCAACTTATGAAAAATATGGTTTTCGAGATTTCAAATTAAAAGGCGGTGTTTTATCGGCAGAAGATGAGGCCGAAGCCGTCATAGCGATTAAAAAGAAATTCCCTGATGCACGAGTAACCTTAGATCCAAACGGTGGTTGGTTATTAGATGAAGCAATACGTATAGGTAAATATTTGAAAGACACACTAACCTATGCCGAAGATCCTTGTGGAGCCGAACAAGGCTTTTCAGGGCGCGAAATTATGGCCGAATTTCGACGTGCGACAGGATTACCAACGGCAACCAATATGATTGCAACAGATTGGCGTCAAATGGCACACACATTATCTTTACAATCTGTTGATATTCCACTTGCGGATCCACATTTTTGGACGATGAGTGGATCTGTCCGAGTGGCTCAGATGTGTCATGAATTTGGTTTAACTTGGGGATCTCATTCAAATAACCATTTTGATATCTCACTTGCGATGTTTACTCACGTTGGTGCAGCAGCACCAGGTAACCCAACAGCACTTGATACGCATTGGATTTGGCAAGAAGGAAACCAACGTTTAACAAAAGACCCTTTACAAATTGTTAATGGCAAAATCAAAGTTCCTGAAAAACCTGGTTTGGGGATTGAAATTGATATGGATCAGGTAATGAAAGCGCATGAATTATTTAAAGGTATGAAACTGGGTAATCGTAATGATGCTATTGCTATGCAATATTTAATACCTAATTGGCAATTTGATAATAAAAAACCGTGTTTAGTTAGATAATTAAAATTTATTATCAAGACACAATGTGTAAAAAATGTGAAGGTAAATTATGAAAAAGGTGACATGCCACAATCAATTTAAACAAGATATGTTGGCACGAAAAAAACTTATTGGTTGTTGGGCTGCATTAGGTAGTCCTATTTCAACAGAAATACTTGGTTTAGCTGGTTTTGATTGGCTATTACTTGATGGAGAGCATGCAATCAATGATGTTATCTCATTTGTGCCCCAATTAATGGCATTAAAAGACAGTGTTAGTGCGCCTGTCGTTCGCCCTTCATGGAATGATCAGGTTCTTATTAAACGCTTACTTGATATCGGTTTTTATAACTTTTTAATACCTTATGTTGAGACTGCAGAACAAGCAAAACTTGCTGTTTCTTATACACGATATCCACCTGAGGGTGTGAGAGGTGTTTCTGTTGCTCATAGAAGTAATGTATATGGAACGATTCCAGATTACTTCCAAAAAATTAACAAAAATATTTGTGTTATGGTGCAAGTTGAAACACAACAAGCTGTTAATAATGTAGAGTCCATTGTAGCTGTTGATGGTGTCGACGGTATTTTTATTGGGCCAAGTGACCTTTCTGCTTCTTTAGGGCATTTTGGAAATCCAAAGCATCCTGATGTTCAAGCAGCAATCAAAAAAGTTTTTAATGAAGCTAAAAAGCAAGGCAAAGCTTGTGGTATTTTAGCAACTATAGAGGCTGATGCTCGTCAGTATATAGATATGGGAGCAACTTTTGTTGCCGTCGGTAATGATCTTGGCCTTTTAAGAAGTGCAACACAATCATTAGCCGATAAATTTCTAAAATAACAGTTATTTTTTATCAGAAAAAGGAGAGTAAAATGAAAATTGGTTTTATTGGTTTAGGTATTATGGGTAAACCGATGAGTAAAAACTTGTTAAAAGCAGGTTACTCACTTGTGGTTTGTGATAGAAACCTAGATGCAGTTAAAGATGTTGTTGCTGCAGGTGCAGAAAGTGCAGAAAATGCAAAAGAAGTTGCTAAACGTTGTGATGTAATTATTACTATGTTACCTAATTCACCTCATGTAAAAGAAGTGGTATTGGGCGAAAATGGTATTGTTGATGGAGCGAAAAAAGGTACAACGATCATAGATATGAGCTCAATAGCACCATTGGCAAGTCGTGAGATTCATGATGAAGTCGTCAAAAAAGGTTTAACTATGTTAGATGCACCTGTTAGTGGCGGCGAACCAAAAGCAATCGATGGAACATTGTCAGTGATGGTAGGTGGAGACAAAAACATCTTTGATAAACATTACGATTTAATGAAAGCAATGGCTGGTTCAGTTGTTTATACTGGTGATATTGGTGCTGGTAATGTAACTAAACTTGCTAATCAAGTTATTGTGGCACTTAATATTGCAGCTATGTCAGAAGCACTAGTTTTAGCGACTAAAGCAGGAGTAAACCCTAAATTAGTTTATCAAGCTATTCGTGGTGGTCTTGCTGGTAGTACTGTTTTAGATGCTAAAGTTCCGATGGTATTAGATCGTAATTTCAAACCAGGTTTTAAAATTGATTTACATATTAAAGATCTGCAAAATGCTTTGGATACTTCTCATGGTGTAGGAACATCATTACCATTAACTGCAATTGTGATGGAGATGATGCAAGCACTAAAAACTGATGGTATGGGCGAATGTGATCATAGTGCATTAGCCCGCTATTATGAAGCATTAGCAAAAATAGAAGTTAAATAATTAATATTGATATTGATATTGAGTATGGAGACATACTCAATAATTTGTCCAATTGTGTAAGGATATGTATGAAAGTTGTCATTGCTCCTGATTCTTTTAAAGAAAGCTTAAGTGCTATTGAAGTTGCTAATGAGATAAAAGCGGGATTTTCACAAGTTTACCCTGATGCAAAATATTTTTTACGACCAGTTGCAGATGGTGGTGAAGGTACTGTCGATGCGATGGTGAATGCGTTAAATGGTCATAAAGTTAAGGTTTCTATTACTGATCCATTAGGCGAAAAAGGACTGGCTTTTTATGGTATATCTGGTGATGGGCAAACTGCGGTAATAGAAATGGCTGCTGCAAGTGGGCTTGAGCGAGTTTCGATCGATAAGAGAGATGCAAAAATTACCACCTCATATGGTACCGGAGAATTAATTAAAGATGCACTCGATCGCGGTTGTAAAAAATTCATCATAGGAATTGGTGGAAGCGCGACAAATGATGGAGGTGCAGGAATGCTACAGGCACTAGGTGTCAGGCTCCTAGATAAATTTGGAAATCAAATTGGTTATGGCGGTATTTCACTTAGTGCTATTGAGAAAATTGATATTAGTCAAATGGATCATCGAATTAAGCAATGTGATTTTGAAGTAGCTTGTGATGTTACCAATCCCTTAACTGGTGAAAATGGAGCTTCTGTTATTTTTGGACCACAAAAAGGAGCTACACCATTAGATGTCAAATTACTTGATTCAAATCTTAAACATTTTGCTCAAGTTATTAAACAAACTTTTAATGTCGATATTGAGTTTACTCCAGGAACAGGTGCAGCAGGTGGAATGGGAGCTGCTTTGTTGGTCTTCATGAATGCAAAATTAAAACCTGGTATTGAAATTATCACTAAGTTGCTAAATTTGGATGAATTAGTTAAAGAGGCTGATTTAGTTATTACTGGTGAAGGTCGATTAGATTATCAGAGCGTTAATGGTAAAGTACCTGTAGGTGTTGCTCATATTGCAAAAAAATATAATAAACCAGTTATTGCTATAGTAGGTAGTTTAGGAGATAAAGCCGAAACTGTTTATCCATGTGGTATATCATCTATGTTTAGTATTTTAAGCAAAGTAAGTACATTATCAGAAGCATTAGATTCAAACATGGCTAAATTGAATATTTATAATACCTCAATGAACATAGCCCTTACATTAAAAATTGGTAAAAATCTTAAGTAATAAAAAGCCCTTTATAATAAAAAATAAAGGGCTTAAATTTAATTATTCAATAGGACTATTTCTTAATTGCTGATAAAGCGCGACGAATAAAGAGCGTACATATACCAACAAAAACAAAGAGACCTAAAAATTGAGGTAACATACCTAAATCAGCCGAAATTGCAAGCGGTGCATCATTTCCACCACTTGTAATACTAATAACAATTACAACCGCCAATAATACGCCCACTAAACTTTCGCCAACAATTAGCCCTGACGCAATCAATGCTGCTTTACGATCAACTTTCTTAAATTGCTGTTCTGGATCTAAATTTTGTGATTGTGCTTTTTTATAAGCATAACGTTTAATTATCCATGATAAGAAAGTACCAATGAAAATAGGCATGGTAATACTTGGTGGTAGGTAAATACCTAAACCAACAGCAAGCGCTGGCAACCTAAACTTAGCTTTATTAGCTGCTAAAACTGAATCGATAATAATAATAATAGCACCTATACCTAGCCCGATATATATCATGGTTTTATCAAGATTATTTGAAATTATTCCTTTGGCAATTTTTGTCATCAATGTTGCTTGAGGTGCTGATAAAACTTGTTTTGGATCCATATCAGAGCGTGGAAGCGCACCGGTAAAGCCGTAAGCGTTATATAAAATTTCTAAAATAGGCGCAATAACAATCGCACCAACAACACAGCCAATTAATAACGCCACTTGTTGTTTCCATGGTGTAGCATGAACTAAATAACCTGTTTTTAGATCTTGCAAATTATCGTTTGAAATACAGGCTATTGATAACACTGCACTGGTAGTAAACAGCGTAAGAGCTGTGGCAAAATTAGAGCCCTCGGCAGAAGCTAACATACCATTAGCTTCACCTAAGCCTAATAGAACTAATGAAATAACAATGATAGCAACAATGGCAATGCCTGATATTGGGCTAGCCGATGAACCAACAAGTCCAGCCATATAACCACAAGCGGCAGCCACTAAAAAGCCCATAATAAAAGCAAACAATGTAGCGCAAAACACTAATGACCAAGCAACGCCTGCCGATAGCCCACTATCTGTAATAAAGCTATAAAAAGTGACTAATAAAATAACTAACATACCACCCATAATTAATAAAATAGCTTTAGGTGATAAATCCCGCTCGGTTGATGCAATATCATCGTCAGACGCATCTGAACGCATACTTTTAAATGATATTTTTAAACCTTCAATCATTGGTTTGATTAATGTAAATAGTGTCCAAACTGCTGCAATAGCAATGACTCCCGCACCAATAAAGCGTATATCTTTTTCCCAAAATCCCATTGCAACTTTAGATAAAGGCAGACTAGTATCATAATCGGTAATTGCACTTAAAATTGGAACGCCAAATACCCAACCAATAATGGTTCCAATTAAAATGGCAATTCCTGACATAATCCCAATCAAATAACCTGCACTTAGTAACGCTAACGAAAAACCCATAGGAAGTTGAAAAATGGATTTGCCGACAGTAAACCAATAAGCAGTACTTTCAGATAACACACGAAAACCATTAGTAAAAAGGCTGACTGTGGAGGCAACGATGCCACCAAATAAAATATCCTTTAAACCATCATTAGCTTCTTTATTATCGGTTTTAGAGCCTGCCTTTAGAATTTCAGCAGCAGCCACTCCCTCAGGATAAGGCAAATTGCTTTTAACGACCATGGCATGTCGTAATGGAATTGAAAATAAAACCCCAAGCATTCCACCTGCGGCGCATATTGCAAAGGTTAACCAAAATGGAAAGTTTTGCCAGTAACCAATCATTAACAAACCCGGAAGCACAAAAATAATTGAAGATAATGTACCTGCCGCTGATGCTTGAGTTTGCACCATGTTATTTTCTAAAATAGTTGAACCCGAAAATAGTTTCAATATTGCCATTGAAATTACTGCAGCAGGGATTGCGGATGAAAACGTTAATCCCACTTTTAAACCAAGATAAACATTTGATGCAGTAAAAATGACCGTAATAAAAGCACCAAGGATGGTACCTCTTAAAGTAAGTTCACGTAAATTATTCATATATCAATAAAGTTAATTTAATAGGGGTATATTATATACTTAATTAGTATTTATCGGCTAGAAGTTCCGTAAATAGCTACATTTTAGTCGCTTTTATCATTATTTTTGGTGAAATAATTAGCAATAACATCAAAATATATTGCTATTAACCTTTAAAAAAATAACCGTTTTGTTATGAAACCTTTACAATGACACTGATCAATGACTTATTTGTGGGGGTATATTTTGAACGGATTACAGCGCTTACAAGCTATTATCAAACAACTTCGTGATCCTGTTAATGGTTGTGAATGGGATCGAGTTCAAACTTTTGCATCTTTAAAATCATATACATTAGAAGAAACGTACGAAGTACTTGATGCCATTGATAAACAAGACATGGATGAGCTAAAAAAAGAACTGGGTGATTTACTATTTCACATTGTCTTTTATGCTGATTTAGCCGAAGAACAAGGAAGGTTTGATTTAGATGAGGTCTGTTTAGCGGTTGCTGATAAGTTAGTTTATCGTCATCCTCATATTTTCACCAAAAATAAGGTTGAAAAACCTAACTGGGAACAACTTAAACAAAAAGAGCGCGATCAAAAAGCACAATACTCATTGCTTGATGACATTCCCCAAGCAATACCCGCCTTAATGCAAGCTGAAAAAATTCAAAAGCGTTGCGCTTCGGTTGGTTTTGATTGGCATGATATAAAACCTGTACTTGATAAGGTAAAAGAGGAAATTGCTGAAGTTGAGCAAGAATTAGAACGAACCAAGCAAGATCCACAAAAAATTGAAGAAGAGTTAGGTGATTTATTGTTTGCTACCGTCAATTTAGCTAGGCATTTAAAAGTTAAATCAGAACTCTGTTTACAGCAAGCTAATAAAAAATTTACTCGGCGATTTCAGCAAGTAGAATCGATACTTAAACAAAAAAATTTGTCTTTAATTGATGCAACGCTTGAACAAATGGAAGACGCGTGGCAAAGTGTTAAACAATTAGAACAGATTAAACTCAATAGCGAAGTGAATAAAAATGACTGAACAAAAAAACGAATTGTATCAAGAAATCGAAGCTTGGGCACAAAATGCCATTTTAAACAGCCCGACTTGGAGTATTAATCAGCTCGATTATTCTGAAAAGAGCATCACTGTTGTTGAAATGATCATCAGTGAACTGGCTGAAAAGAACTTCAGCATATCAGAAGAACAACTCAACATGATATCACAAGAATATGGGTGTTATTTATTACTCACCGCCCATAAATTATACGGTGGCGAGTTTTATTGGAACGAAGAGTTTGAACAACCCATGTTAATTTGCTGTGAACCTGACGCCATGATAGTCCTTATGACTTGGAACAAGGTCAAAGGGCGACTAGTAGGGGATAAAGCCGATCATATTGCCTATTTCCTAGATGAGTTTGGTAAAGCTACCTTTCAACCAGAAAAAGGCACTCATGTGGTTTATTTGTAATAAAAATAATTATTCTTAAAGTTCTTTACCAAGAAAACTAAGAAAGTCGATAAATATTAACAAACTCTAAAATATTGCTGAATTAGTTGTGTGATAGCCTCAAGCCTTTGAGGCTATACTAATACTTGGCACACTAAAAGCAACGTTATTATTGTCTAAATAACTTAATTATTCATAAATAGTTGTTAATCGAGAAAATCTTGTTCTTAATGAAATATAATCTTTTGAAAAATAATCAAATTTAACTTTAATTTCTTGGTTTCTTAATTTAAATTTCATAATAACATAAGGATGAGAATTAAATTTAGCAGATAATAAATCATCATAATTAAGCCTTGATACAATTTTATTTGTATCTTTATCTGTAAAACAGATTTGTTTATTCATTCGATCAAAATACATAAAATTTTTATAGGTTCTATCGCAATAAAAATTCGAACGCACAAACTCATCCTTAAACTCACTTTTAAAAATTGTAATATGTTTATTAATAATAATATTTGTGTATTTAATAAATACCAGATAGTAAGCTAAAACGCCAATAATGATAAATGTGAGTCCAATATAATAATTTTTGAAGAAAAAGCTACAAACAGAAATAGCCCACAAAAGTACCAAACACCCGCCAGTAACTGATCTTATAATTGAAAATAACACTTACACCTCCTTTGTCTTTTATATAGATGATATTTTGTAAGGAATATTCAATATAATCAATCTATAATTTTTATAATTAATCGTATAATAGCCTAAATATTTTGGGCTTTTCAATGTCTGCTAGGATCGGTAAGGTTCCCAATATTTTGAGATTTTTTGGGGGAAGGGATAAATAATATCAGTGATAATGTCTAAGTTATGTTATTTTTATGCAAAATCTTATAACGCCTAACCACATATCTCTGATTGATATGCGAACCTACTTCAGTTGTCGGCACATTCTGACGCTGAATAACACAAATCAACATAGTATTAGGCGATAATTGAGTTTCTTTTTTGTTAAAAGCAACTCAATTACCACCCAAAATCGGTCAGGAAAGGTATTGATTTTATTGAAGTTTTTATTTGGCTGTTTTTAAGAAAATCAACAGCTTATACTACTTTGACAATGTGCTGAAAACTAACAAACCAGCAAAACCGAAAATGGCATGCCCCTATAACAGTCATTTAACACCCAAAAATCGGTCAGGAAAGGTATTGATTTTATTAGATTTTTTATTTAGTAGTTTTTATTCAAAAAAACACCATCAAAACCATTCCCCAAAACACGCCAACAAAAGCTTAACCCATTTTATTAACAAAACTTTACAAATTTTTAACAAAAAAACTGGCGCATTATTATTCAACAGGTTATAATTTCACCGCTTTTAAAGCAAGGGGACGCTCATTAATTGAGCGAATAATTATAAAAAATCGAAATAAAACAAAAATTTACTTGACAGGTTAATCGTTATGCGCTATCATAATCGGCATCTGGCATCTGGCATCTGGCCTGCCAAACCTATGTCTTAAATCTACTTCAATTTCACCGTAGTCTAAATCAGACTCAATTCTTATTTTTATCACCGAAGTTATCGAAATCATCGAGCTTAGCGAAATCGCCAAGGCCGAAGCTTTTACCTTCCTTATCAAAGTCATCGTTGCTCTTTGCACCATTGCTGTTATTGCCGTATTCGTTTGATTCACAGGCATTATCGGCTTATACCTCAAGGGTAATTGAAGGCTCTGCACCGTATTTAACGTATGATAATGGTAGAACCAAAGCGACAACAACCGCTGATTTACTCAGTATCACATTATCAGATAATCGAACATTTACGCCATCCAATGGCTCTAGTGCGACAAACCCCATTGTATTACCCGTCGCGGGTCAAAGTTTTACTGATATTCATATGATGGTGCCACCATCAACCAATTCTGTTAGTTTAAATGACTTAGTGACAAGTTATCATTATTGGGGCGATGATGATGGGGATGGGCAGGGAGCAAATGGCGTTACGGCAACAGGTAGCTTATCAGTTGCTATCACCGATAAAAACAACCAAGCTGTAGGACGAGGTACGGTTTTAAGTCTTTGTCATGCCCCTTATAAAGTGGTGCTAAATAGTAGCGGGGGGAGTTTGACCACGCAGTACGGCGTACCTAATAGCAGTACATTCAGTGGTAGCTCGGCAACCTATTATATCACTCCACCACCATCGCCTAGTATCTGTTACGTAAGGCCGAATCTGAACTTCAATACACAAAACAGTACCTATACCAATACAGCAATTTGGAACCGAACAGAAGGTTATCTTGTTCGGTCTACCGATCCTGCATCTTACAATCGTAACTTTCCTACAACGGGTGCGCATGGTTTATATTTTGATTTAAACATTGTTGGGATTGATGCAAGTCAGCTCACTTGGGCTCCTGTCACTCATGAGGGAATAACAGCAACAGTGACAAGGGTAACCGCAAATGATAGTTGGCTGCCTAATGGTTCAGAAGTTGTCACGCGTGTAACACTAACAGGTCCAGAAGCAAGAGGGGAAGAATTAAATTATCCACCCAGCCGCCCAATTGGTAAACCAAATTTACCTTCGACATTTGAATTAGTAGGTAGAGATAGTGGTGGTAGAGCGGTAATCAAATATGGGTTTGTATTGAAGAGGTGGTTTGTTCACCGAGGAGGCATAAAAGAAGGTTATGGTAGTAACCCGATTAAACCTTGGTGTGATGCTTTTGGATATAGGATTCCAACGTCAAGTGAACTGGCAGGAACCACCAGTAGGTTCGGGGAGGTTTCTCATCGTGGAATAGGAGGTTTATTTAATGAGTGGGGTAATGTAAGTCATTACGGCGTAGGCTTTAGTAGCAGCTACTATTGTACTTATAATAGAACCAACTCGCTTCGGATATATATTTCTCCTTCAGGCGGTATAAGACATACTATGTTGAGATCCAGTTCTTACCCTTATGATTGCTATGCCGTCGTCCCTCTCAATGGTGGCGTTATTCGTCTTAGTGGGGTTTGTGTTTACCCTAGCAGTTACTACTAATCCTTGCGATGAGGGGGACTTTTATATGACGAAAATAATGGGGAAACTATTAAGGCAATTAGCCCCAAAATCTGTAGGGAGGGCATTAAGCCGATGAAGTTGGTGTATTTGGACTGCTAAAAGTAGCCAAAAAAAAGAGAGGTCAAAAACCTCTCTTTTTTGCGATAAACGCTAACTTACGCTGTGCGCTATTTATTTAACGCGTGATACATATTCACCTGAACGAGTATCCACTTTAAGCACTTCACCAATTTGTACAAATAAAGGTACACGAACAACCGCGCCAGTTGATAATGTCGCTGGTTTGCCGCCGGTTCCGGCTGTGTCACCCTTTAAACCTGGATCGGTTTCGATCACTTCAAGTTCAACAAAATTCGGTGGTGTAACTGCAATCGGTTGGCCATTCCATAATGTTAAAATACATTCTGCTTGATCAACTAACCATTTTGCATTGTCGCCAACTGCTTTGGCATCAGCCGATAGTTGTTCAAATGTGTCGTTATTCATAAAGTGCCAAAACTCGCCATCGGTATAAAGGTACGTTAAATTCATGTCAATAACGTCAGCCGCTTCAACTGATTCGCCAGATTTGAACGTTTTGTCGACTGTTTTGCCTGAAAGTAATTTTTTAATTTTTACGCGGTTAATAGATTGCCCTTTACCCGGTTTATAAAATTCATTTTCAACAATGACACACGGCTCGCCATCTTGCATTATTTTAAGACCAGCTTTAAACTCATTAGTACTATAAGATGCCATAAAAGCTCCAACTAAAATTCTGAATTACAAAAAAATGAACCACATTATACAGCAAAAAATTGAACCACAAAATAATAAAGATAAATGGATTGTTGATCTTGCCAATGTTGTGACCGATATCAATGTTCTATATTCTTATTTAGAGTTGGATGCGGATGCGATTTCGAGCCTGATGCAGCAGGCAAGAAAGCAGTTTCCTCTTCGAGTGCCGATGGCGTTTATTCGCCGGATGAAAAAGGGCGATAAATCAGATCCACTTTTGTTACAAGTGCTTTGCCATGATGACGAGATGCTAAACGTGGATGGCTATAGCCACGATCCCTTGCAAGAGCAGGATAATGTCATTCCGGGATTGTTGCATAAATACCATAACCGTGCGTTATTAATTACGAAAACAGCCTGTGCGATTAATTGCCGTTACTGTTTTAGGCGGCATTTTCCTTATCATGATAATCAAGGCAGTAAACAGAATCTTGCTGTGGCGCTTGAGTATATTGCTAATCATCCTGAACTTGACGAGATTATTCTGTCAGGGGGGGATCCGTTAATGGCTAAAGATCATGAAATGGCTTTTTTGATTGACGAATTAGAAAAAATCCCTCACGTTAAGCGGTTGCGGATTCATACCCGTTTAGCGGTAGTAATTCCATCGCGCATTACACCTGCGTTATGTCAGTTATTTGCTAAAAGTCGGTTGCAATGTGTAGTGATTACTCACATTAATCACCCAAACGAGATTGATGATGATGTTGCTCAGGCGGTTTCGTTATTGAAACAACATGGTGTGACGATGCTTAATCAGAGTGTTTTGTTGAAAAACGTTAATAATAATGCCGATGTGTTGGCAATGTTAAGTGATCGGCTTTTTGATGTTGGTATTTTACCTTATTACATTCATTTGTTAGATAAAGTACAAGGTGCAGCTCATTTTTTTGTGGATGATGAGTCTGCCAAAGTTATTATGAAACAACTTGCCGAGCAAGTATCTGGCTATTTAGTGCCTAAGTTGGCACGCGAAATCGGTGGCGAAAAAAGTAAGCGTGTACTTGCTTTTACTGATGAGTAAATTGAGTTTGTTTTTGTAAGAGTTTGTTTTATATTGTTTTTATTTTATTGGGTTTTGTCGTGTCACAATAAAGCGTTAATCGAATTTATTCGTATTTATCTGTTAAAATCTCATTGACGAAAAATAAAATAGGCACTATAATTCCGACCTCTTTAATTAATGCTGTGGAGTTTTACTCTGCAACTTGTTGATAAATTAGATTTGGATATAAATCGTCATGAAACGCACATTTCAACCATCAGTATTAAAACGCAATAGAACTCACGGTTTCCGTGCTCGTATGGCAACTAAAAACGGTCGTCAAGTTCTTGCTCGCCGTCGTGCTAAAGGCCGTGTTCGTTTAACTGTTGCTAGCTGATTTAAAGTTGGGTGATTAAGCTCACTTTTCCTCGGGAGTTGCGCTTGTTAACTCCCTTTGATTTTAATCATGTCTTTCAAGAGTCTATTCGAGTTGGCTCCCCCTTTCTTACCTTAGTTACACGAAGAAATACCTTAGATCATCCTAGGTTAGGGTTTGCTATAGCTAAAAAGCAGGTGAAACGAGCTCATGAGCGTAATCGTATTAAACGACTGGCTAAAGAGTATTTTCGACATCATCAACATCAGCTTCCTAATATCGATTTTATTCTGATGGCTAAACAGCCTGTTGTAGACTTAGATAACCAACAAATCGTTGAGACACTTAATCAATTATGCCAACGGATCATCGCCAAGCAAAAGGGTTAAATAAATTTATATTGATTATCAAATTGCATGTTTGTGCATGTAAGGATATGATAGTTAATATTTTTGTGTTTTTTATTCGTGTATATCAGCGTGTTATTAGTCCTTTGCTGGGTCCTAAATGCCGCTTTACACCGACATGTTCGCAATACGCAATAATTGCACTAAGACGCTTTGGGTTAATAAAAGGTGGTTGGCTAACAGCCAAACGTGTATTAAAATGTCACCCTTTACATGAAGGAGGAGAAGATTTTGTTCCTCCCAAAACTAAAACCAATAGAGAAAAACACTAATGGGATCGCAACGTAATATTTTAGTCATTGTTTTACTTTTTGTATCTTTTTTTATTTGGAAAGCGTGGGAAGAAGACCATGCGCCAAAACCCCCCGTCGCTAATCAGTTGACACAATCAGTCAGTGAAGATGATTCAACCGATGGTTCAGCACAAGGTAAAACAATTACCGTTAAATCTGACGTATTGTCACTCACTATTAATACCTATGGTGGTGATGTGCAAGCTGCTCAATTGTTAAAATATGAGCAAACACTTCACTCAGGTACACCTTTTCAATTATTAACATCACGCCCTGATTTTGTTTATATTGCTGAAAGCGGTTTAACCGGTAAAGATGGTCCTGATAATGCGACTCAAGGCTCAAAACGCCCTGTCTATCAAACCGCGCAAACCGAATATGTTTTAGCTGATGGGCAAGACGAATTGCGAGTACCACTAACTTATCAAGTTAACGGCGTTACTTATACTAAATATTATGTATTGCATCGTGGTAATTATGCTGTTGATGTTCAATATGATATTAATAACCAAAGTGGTGCGCCAGTTGAAGTGTCAATGTACGGTCAATTAAAACAAACTGTTAAATTACCAGATGATATTCCAACCGAAGGCGGTAATGGGTTAGGGCAAAGTGCATTCCGTGGCACTGCTTATTCTAGTTCTAGTACTAATTATAGCAAATATAGCTTTGATGAAGTTAAAGATAAAGCTTTAACCGTTGAAACGCAAACAGGTTGGGTTGCGATGTTGCAGCACTATTTTGCATCGGCATGGGTACCAGCGCAGGAGCAAAATAACTTGTTTTATACGCGCTCAACCGCTAAAAACTCACAAGCAACCATCGGCTTTAAAGGTGAACCAACGGTTATTCAAGCTGGTGGTAATCAGTCTATTACTGCAAAATTATGGTTAGGACCAGAAATTCAAAGCCAATTGAAAGAAACCGCTAATCATCTTGATTTAATTGTTGATTATGGTTGGTTGTGGTTCTTGTCTCAACCGTTATTTTACTTGTTGAATCTTATCCATAGCTTTATTGGTAATTGGGGCTTTTCAATTATTGTTATTACATTTATTGTGCGTGGTCTTTTGTTCCCATTAACGCGTGCTCAATATCGTTCTATGGCTAAGATGAAGCTATTGCAACCTCGCTTACAGGCTTTGAAAGAGCGTTATGGCGATGATAGACAAAAAATGAGCATGGAAACAATGGCGCTTTATAAACAAGAAAAAGTGAATCCATTGGGTGGCTGTTTGCCTTTAATTATTCAAATGCCGATTTTCTTGTCATTGTTCTATATGTTAGGCAATACAGTTGAATTACGTCATGCACCATTTGCTCTTTGGATTCATGACTTGTCAGCGCAAGACCCATATTATATTCTGCCATTATTGATGGGCGGTACCATGTTCTTAATTCAGAAGATGTCACCAACGCCAGTCACTGATCCGTTACAACAAAAATTGATGACTTATATGCCATTAATCTTTACGGTATTTTTCTTATGGTTCCCATCGGGATTGGTTTTATATTATATCGTTAGTAACTTGTTCACAATTGCTCAGCAACGTATTATCTACTGGGAACTTGAGAAAAAGGGACTTCACGAGAAGAAAAAGAAATAGTATAAATAAAGGAGGGGTAAAATCCTCCTTTTTTATTTTGGGTGTTAATAGTATGAATATACAGCAACAATTTAATTTAACGGGTAATGAAACCGGCTACTGGTTTGTTAGTGCCAATGGTCGGTTATGGTTGCCTAATGGAGAGGTGCCTGTTGGTTGTGCTAGAGAATTTGGTTTTACTAACCAACTTGCTCAGCCAATCGGTGAATGGAATGGGCAAATAGCTTGGCTGATTTGTCATGAAATAAAAAATGCGATGAGTTCAATTCGTCCATTACTTAATAGCACTGATCCCTCATTATTTAATATGGCTGGTCGAGCAGTGCAACTTGCTGAGTTTTACCGCTCTCATAAATATTGTGGATATTGTGGGCATGAAATGTATATCAGTAACACGGAGTGGTGCTGTATGTGTGACCACTGTAAAGAGCGTTATTATCCACAAATTTCACCATCGATTATTGTGGCAATTCGTCATAATAATAGAATTTTGTTAGCTAAGCATGTTAGGCATAATCAAGATAACTTATATACTGTTTTGGCTGGGTTTACTGAAATTGGTGAAACCATGGAAACGGCAGTTGAACGTGAAGTCTTTGAAGAGTCGAAGATTAAAATTAAAAATATTCGCTATGTTGGCTCACAACCTTGGCCTTTTCCAAATTCACTTATGATGGCTTATTTAGCTGATTATGATAGCGGTGACATAGTGGTAGATAAAAACGAGCTTATTGAAGCAAACTGGTACCATTATACACAGTTACCTAAAATCCCAGAGTATGGCACCATTGCAAGACGTTTAATTGAAGATACGATTGTTCTATGTCGTGAATATGATGAATTCGGTGAAAATTAACCATATTCACTTAAGTATCAATAGGCGTAGGTCTATTGATATTCAATAGTACGAGTTAGCTCAACCGTTTCGGATTCAACCCCTGTTTTGACACAAATAGCCTTGGTCCAATCTTGATTTTCATTGTAATTAGTGTAAGTACAGGTTTCGGTTAATTCGACTTCTTGTTCATTTTTATTATTAATGATGATCTCACCATTTGATGTTAACTTGTATGTTTTGAGAATGGTTTTTTCTATTTGGTTGTTTTCGTTATAAATGATCTCTTTTTCTTGCGCTAAAATTGGGAATTTTGTTTTCTCATCGACTGGAACATATGCATTATATAAAATAAGCTCTACATGGTCATTTTCATAAATAATTTTGTTGTTAAAAATGACGTTATTTTCTGCAAAATGGGACAAAGTTGTTTCAACTAAATGGCCTTGTTCATCAAACTCAGAATTTTCGACAATATCACCGTCATTGTTTTTCATTCCAAGAATATTTTTTTGTGTATCAAAAATAATATCGTACTGCTCTCGGTTATTACCATAAATGTATTTAGCCGCATCATAATTGACTTCGCCATACAGTCCGTCTAAATCATAATTAGCAACATAACCTTGTGCGTTGTAGTTAATGACTTTATTTGATGAGGTTCCCGTTATTTTTTGTTGTTTCATTAATTTGCTATTTGGTAATAGCTCGGGTTCAGTATGAAAAAGATAACTATTAACGACAGTTGTTGGTAACTGTTGAGATGATTTTTCTGGTATTTTTTCATCTGGTTTTTTTTTATCGTCACAACCGCTGATTAATAATGTACTGCTAATAACGCATATGTATAAAAATAGACTATTCTTTTTCATAAAGTTGATTCCTATTTATCCTATTGTTTGAAAATATTAATAATAAAACGTTAAACTAAGTAGTTATTTATGTCCACACCAAATGGCAAGTGCTTCACAATGCCAATCTTTCATAATCTCACACCAGATGGAACGCCATTTACGAACAGTATCATTGTGAAAATTAAGTGCTTTTTCTATTTGTATATTATTAGCACCAGAAACGAGAAGTTCAATGAACTGTAACCATAATTCAGGTTTTGGTATACGGTTTAAGCGAGTATTGCTTAAAATGTTAAAACTATGTCGGCAGCGTTTACAGCGATAGCAAGTACGAGATCCGACTTTGGTTGTTTCATTGGAACCACAATATATGCAAATTGGGTTTTGTTCATTTAATAAAGTAGTTACTTTTGCTTCTATTGTTTTATGTTGTTCTACTAAAGTTGGCATTAATGTAGTTTGCTTTTGATGAGTATACCACTTCTGTAATGAAGGGTAGTGGATCTGAAGATAATTAATAATCGCATGTTCTCGACGCATTATTTTTTCGAGTGAGATTTCAAGACTTTTAGCAATATTGGAATAACTAATATTTTTTATACGATTAGTGAAAATAACTTCTAACCAATTAAATGGTGCTAGACGACTAAAGGGAGTATTGGTTGAAACGGTAAAGTATTTATGACAGTCTTTACAGCGATATGTTTTAGTCGGTTTTGAACGGATTGAATAAAACTTTGTATTTTTGCAAAACGGACAAACGTCTACATGTTGTGATGTTATTTTTTCTAGGACATGATGAAAAGCTTTTAATTCGTCATGTAATTCGGTTGGTACGAGTTCATAAATCATTTTTTATTCTCTTGTTACTTATCCTAGCAAATGTTATCAGAACTTTATTTAAACATATAGCTTTCCTGAAGCTGTTTTACACGTTTTACGGAAAACGTATTTTTAAAATTGTATCGATATGAGCCTGTTTTTAATTTCTTGAAATTAACTGGTGAAAAACTAGGTAAAAGTGTAAATGCTAAACACGTTTATAGCAATTAAATTACCTTCCTGCTTATTTTTCGCTTATAGCTTTAGGCGCTGTTTATTTAGGTGAAGCTGATTAAAATAAAAAGGGCCTTTACCATTATTTAAATAAATATTGCTATTGTTGATGTAACCATTCAGCCACTTGTTTGGCAAAATAAGTTAAAACACCATCGGCTCCAGCGCGTTTAAAGCAAAGTAAAGATTCCATAATGGCTGATTTTTCATTTAACCAACCGTTTTGAATTGCTGCTGTTAACATGGCATACTCGCCAGAAACTTGATAGGCAAAAGTAGGAACAGCAAAGGTTTCTTTCACTCTTTGCACGATATCAAGATAAGGCATACCTGGCTTAACCATGACCATATCTGCACCTTCGCTTAAATCTTGATAGATTTCTTGTAATGCTTCATTACTATTAGCGGGATCAAGCTGATAAGTTTTTTTGTTTCCACTTTTTATATTTTTGGCCGAACCAACTGCATCACGGAATGGGCCATAGAAACAGGAGGCATATTTGGCTGAATAAGCCATGATTTGTGTGTTAGCAAAGCCGTGTTTTTCTAGTTCGTTACGTATTGCACCGATGCGTCCATCCATCATATCGCTTGGTGCGATAATATCCACTCCTGCTTCTGCCTGCATTAAAGCTTGTTTAACCAGTGTTTCAACAGAAATATCATTTTGCACATATCCTTGCTCATCAATAATACCGTCTTGCCCATGAGTTGTATAAGGATCAAGAGCGACATCTGTGAGTATTCCAAGCTCAGGAAATTCTTTTTTTAATGCTCGAACAGCTTTTGGTACTAAACCATTTTGATTGTATGCTTCTTGCGCAAGTAATGATTTTTTTTCTGATTCAATAGCTGGAAATAAGGAAAGAATAGGGATTCCTAATTTTGCGATTTGCTCTGCTTCTTTTAATAGTACATCAATGCTCATTCGGTTAACGTTTGGCATTGAGGTAATTGGCTGTGTAATATTATTACCTTCAACAATAAAAACTGGGTAAATTAAGTCATTGATTGTCAAGTTATGTTCTGCGACCATTCGTCGACTAAAATCATGGGCACGATTACGGCGTAAGCGGCGATTTGGATATAGGCCAGTAATTAATGAAGGCATGAAAAACTCCTGTTTATTCTTAATAGATTTGATTTATTATCTGATGCCATATGTTGATTAGCAAATTAATTTTCTATCTTACAATAATTCTATTTTTTACTTTACAAAATATATTAATTAGAGGTAAAATTGCGCACTAATTTTAATCCCTTGTGATATTAAACAAATTTGAGGTGAGAGGCACATGCCAGTAATTAAAGTACGTGAAAATGAACCTTTTGATGTAGCGTTACGTCGTTTTAAACGTTCTTGTGAAAAAGCAGGAGTTTTAGCTGAAGTTCGTAATCGTGAATTTTACGAAAAGCCAACAACTGTTCGTAAACGCGCAAAAGCGGCCGCTGTTAAACGCCATGCTAAAAAATTAGAAAGAGAAAACGCTCGTCGCATTCGTCTATATTAATATTTTAAGATTATTTATACTGAAAACTTGAATTGATATTAAAATCAATTTGTTATATTTTTAATATAAAGAATTCTAACAAGCCGTATTTTTGATACGGCTTGTTTTCTTTCTATAACGCCAAAATTGGTTAAAATTTATCATGAAAGGTCATATTCCTCGCGATTTTACTTTAGATTTGATTGCTCGCACAAATATTCTTGATGTGATCAGCAAACGCGTAAAAATGAAAAAAAAAGGAAATAATTACTTTGGTTGTTGTCCTTTTCATGATGAAAAAACTGCTTCTTTTTCGCTAAGTGAAAAAAAACAAATTTATTATTGCTTTGGCTGCGGAGCGTCGGGCTCAGTAGTGACTTTTTTAATGCAATATGAGCATTTGTCTTTCCCTGAAGCTATTGAAGAATTAGCTAGTATGCAAGGAATTCGAGTTCCTTATATAGACAGTGATAATAATCAAATTGATCAATCTAAACAGATTGAATCTAGAAATGTACGTCGTGATCTATATGCATTAATGGCTAAAATCACCAATTTTTACCAACAACAATTAACATTACCAACATCGACAGAAGCTCATAAATATCTTGAACAACGAGGGTTGAATGCTGAAATTATAGCTAGATATAAAATCGGTTTTGCGCCTAATGAATGGCGACTAACATCACAAAATGTGGTTAAAAGTCATTCTGAAACAGTGCTTTATGAGCGAGCTGGCATGTTAGTGACTAATGATAGCGGTAATCGATATGATCGTTTTCGTGGTCGGATTATGTTTCCTATTCGCGATAGACAAGGTAATGTGATTGCATTTGGTGGGCGAACCATTGTTAATGATTCAGCGAAATATATAAATTCACCTGAAACGCCGATTTTTCATAAAGGATATCAATTGTATGGTCTTTATGAAGCACAAGAGCTTAATCGTAATCCTCAGCAATTGGTAGTGGTTGAAGGGTATATGGATGTTGTGTCTTTAGCTCAATATGGTATTGACTATGCTGTTGCGGCTTTAGGGACGGCAACATCAGAAGAACATATTAAATTATTATTTAGGGCAACAGATTCTGTAATATTTTGTTATGACGGCGATAACGCTGGGCGAAGTGCAGCTTGGCGAGCACTTAATGTTCTTTTGCCTTGCTTGATAGATGGCAAAAAAGTTGCTTTTGCTTTTTTACCGCAAGATGAAGATCCAGATAGTCTTGTTCGTAAAATTGGTAAAGACGGTTTTGAAAATTATTTAAGTGAAGCTTCAAATTTATCAAAATTTTTATTTGATGAGCTTTTAAAACAGGTTGATTTAAAAACACCTGAAGGAAAAGCTAAATTGAGCTCATTAGCTTTACCGTTGTTTGATCAAATTAAAGCAAAGGCATTTAGATTAAATTTATTACAACAACTTGGCAATTATTTAGGTTTACTTGATGTTTCTCAACTAGAGCAATTATTGAGTACGATTCGTTCTAAAGGTGATGAAAGAGTAAATGAAAACGTTCCTGTATCACGAATCAAATTAACTACGATGCGAGTTTTAATCGGTTTATTACTTCAATATCCTAATCTTGCTACGCAAGTTTCTGATATCAATGTGATTCGTCAGGTTAAAATGGCAGGTATTGAGATTTTTATTGAATTACTTGAATTATGTCAACGTTACCCTAATATAACGACAGCACAAATATTAACAGAGTGTATAGATAGACCGTTTTATAAGCAGTTGAGTCGCTTGTCTACATGGGACAGCCATTATCAAGATGATGAAATAGACTCAATTTTTTCACATACTTTAAAAGAGTTATATGATAATATACTCGCCCAAAGGCAAGATGAACTGATCGCAAAAGAGAGAGTCTCTGGTTTAAGTTCTGCAGAGAAAAAAGAATTGGCGACCTTAATACTTGTTTTATCAAAAAAAGACTAAATATATAGGGTATATGTAGAACCCAGCTAGTACTTTACATATATAATATAGATGACCAAATAACTAAAGTGGATACCTTTTATGGAGCAAAATTCTCAGTCACAGTTAAAACTCCTGATCATCCGAGGTAAGGAGCTAGGATACCTGACCTATGCAGATGTCAACGATCACTTGCCTGAAGAGATTATTGATTCAGATCAGATCGAAGATATTATCCAAATGATTAATGATATGGGGATTCAAGTTCTTGAAGAAGCCCCAGATACTGATGAGTTATTACTTTCAGATAATGTCCCTGATGAAGAAGCCGTTGAAGCAGCAACAGCATTAGTATTATCTAATGTTGAGTCTGAAATTGGTAGAACAACCGATCCAGTTCGTATGTATATGCGTGAAATGGGCGCGGTTGAGCTGTTAACACGTGAAGGCGAAATCGATATCGCTAAACGTATTGAAGATGGCATTAATCAAGTTCAAACTTCAGTATCAGAATATCCCGAAGCAATTACTTATCTTTTAGAGCAATATAATTTAATCGAAAGTGGACAAGTTCGTTTATCTGATTTGATTACAGGTTTTGTTGATCCAAATGCTGAAGAAGCTGCTGACGAACTGCCTGAAGATTTAGTGGTTAGTGGAGCCGAAATCGAAATTGATGATAGCGATGATGAAAACGAGGATGAAGAAAGCGATACTGCAACTGATGATGATGTTTCTATCGATCCTGAAGTTGCAAAAGCTAAATTTGCTGAGTTAAAAGAGCAGCATGATAAAACTTCTGCTGCTATTAAAAAATATGGACGAGCTCATAAAAAAGCACAAAAAGAGATCGAAAATTTATCTGAAATCTTCAAACAATTCCGTTTAGTTGCTAAGCAGTTTGATATTCTTGTCAATAACATGAGAAGCATGATGGATCGCGTTAGAAGTCATGAACGTGCAATTATGAAAATCTGTGTTGAACGATGCAAAATGCCGAAAAAGCAATTTATGACTTATTTTACTGGCAACGAAAATAACATGGATTGGTATAAGAAAGCATTAAATTCTAAAAATGCATTTGCGGCTAATTTAAAAGAATTCGATGAACAAGTTGCTGCTCAAGTAAATTTGTTACAACAAATAGAAACGGAAACTAATCTTTCTATTGAGCAAATCAAAGATATTAATCGACGCATGTCTATTGGTGAAGCTAAGGCTCGTCGTGCTAAGAAAGAAATGGTTGAGGCTAATTTACGATTAGTTATCTCTATTGCGAAAAAATATACTAACCGCGGATTACAATTTTTAGATCTTATCCAAGAAGGTAATATTGGCTTGATGAAAGCGGTTGATAAATTTGAATATCGCCGTGGCTATAAATTCTCAACCTATGCAACTTGGTGGATCAGGCAAGCTATTACCCGTTCTATTGCTGACCAAGCGAGAACAATCCGAATTCCTGTGCATATGATTGAAACGATTAATAAGTTAAATCGTATTTCACGTCAAATGTTACAAGAAATCGGCCGTGAACCAACACCTGAAGAGTTGTCTGAACGCATGCAAATGCCAGAAGATAAAATTCGTAAAGTGCTTAAAATTGCTAAAGAGCCAATTTCAATGGAAACACCTGTTGGTGATGATGAGGATTCGCATTTAGGTGACTTTATTGAAGATACTGCTCTTGAGCAACCGTTAGATGCGGCAACTTCTGAAAGTTTACGTAGTGCAACGCGTGATATTTTATCTGGATTAACACCAAGAGAAGCGAAAGTGTTACGTATGCGATTTGGTATTGATATGAATACTGATCATACGTTAGAAGAAGTCGGTAAACAATTTGACGTAACTCGTGAACGTATTCGTCAAATCGAAGCTAAGGCATTACGGAAATTACGTCACCCAAGTCGTTCCGATGTGCTTCGTAGTTTCTTAGAATAAATTTTTATATCTACATATATCGCCACTTTTGTGGCGATTTTTTTAACTAAAGACGCGAAAACCATGAATATACTGCAACGTTTTAAAATCGATCCATTCTTGTTGGTACTTATTTGTGTTGTGGTTACAGCCAGTCTGTTTCCTTGTAAAGGACAAACCAAAGTTATTTTTGAGCAACTCACTACTTTTGCCATTGGCTTGCTATTTTTTATGCATGGCGCCAAATTGTCCTTGCAAGCCATTGTTTTGGGTATTAAAAATTGGCGATTACATTTGTTAATTTTTGCAACGACATTTGTGGTTTTTCCTCTATTAGGCTTGATGATGAAATTTCTTGTACCTTCTTTTTTGTCTCAAGAACTTTATTTAGGATTTGTTTATCTTTGTGTTTTACCTGCAACAGTTCAATCTGCGATAGCGTTTACTTCAATTGCGAAAGGCAATGTGGCTGCTGCTATTTGTAGTGCCTCAGCATCAACATTATTGGGTGTGTTTATTTCTCCTGTTTTAGTTGGTTTATTAATGAATACCCAATCTTCTGGTGCTATGAATATGTTAGACGCTATTACATCTATTATGCTAAAGCTAATGTTACCATTTGTGCTTGGTCATTTATCAAGGCGCTTTATTGGTAAATGGGTTGATAAATATAAAAGTGTCATTTCTAAAACCGATCGACTTTCGATTCTATTAGTTGTATATGTTGCCTTTAGCGATGCCGTTGCAAACGGTATTTGGTCTCAAATTAGTTTGTTATCACTTCTAGAAATTGTTTTTTATTCTATTATGTTATTAACTATTGTTTTATTAATAACAACTTATGGTTCAAGATTATTTGGCTTTAGTAAAGAAGATGAAATTACTATTGTGTTTTGTGGTTCGAAAAAAAGTTTAGCAAGCGGTATTCCTATGGCTAGTGTTATCTTTCCAATATCAATAATGGGAGTTATTATTTTACCATTAATGATTTTTCATCAAATTCAATTAATGATTTGTGCAGTGTTAGCTGCACGTTATGCAAAACGGAAAATGTAAAATTTGTTTTGCTCATTGCTCTATTCTCAAGGATAATAGAGGCGCTATTAACAACAGAAAGATATATTATGTTACATCTATTTGCTGAATTAGAATTTTCAACCATTATATTATTGGGTTTGGCGCTGTTTTTTGTCCTTTTTTATGAAGCTATTAATGGATTTCACGACACCGCTAATGCAGTTGCCACAGTAATTTATACAAGAGCATTAAAAGAACAACTCGCTGTTTTTATGGCAGGTATGTTTAACTTTTTAGGTGTGCTACTTGGTGGACTGAGTGTCGCTTATGCCATTGTTCATCTATTGCCTACTGATTTATTACTTAATGTAAGTTCAGCTCATGGGCTTGCTATGGTGTTTTCTATTTTATTTGCTGCAATTATTTGGAATTTAGGCACTTGGTATGTTGGTATTCCAGCATCAAGTTCACACACTTTAATTGGATCTATTATTGGGGTGGCACTTGTAAATGCATTTATTATGGATACATCTATTATTAATGCACTTAATATTCCTAAAATGATTCAAATCTTTTTATCTTTAATTGTTTCGCCAATAGTTGGATTAATTATTGCCGGTTTGATGATATTTTTGCTGCGTAAATACTGGACACGTAAAAGCCAAAGTAAAAAAAGCAGTAAAAAAAGAGAACGTATCTTCATGACCCCAGAGCAACGAGAGAAACTCTATGGCAAAAAGAAACCGCCATTTTGGATCCGTATAATGCTTATTATATCGGCTGCTGGCGTAAGTTTTTCTCATGGTGCTAATGATGGGCAAAAAGGAATTGGTTTGTTGATGTTGGTGTTGATGGGAATTGCACCTGCAGGTTTTATCGTTAATATAAATGCTTCGACTTATGATATTGCCAATACTCGTAATGCGATTAACAATATTCAAGAGTATTTTGTAGTGCATAATGATGATCTTACAGAAGTAATTGGTAAACAACCTGCATTAGATACTACTATTCCAGAAGGTGATTTGAATAAATATCATTGTGATTATTCACATTCATTTACTACTTTGGGCATTGCTAACCATTTATTTAACAAAATAAGTGATTATGAATCACTGACGGTTGAGCAACGTTCACAAGCTAGACGTATATTATTATGTTTATCGGATACTGTATCTCATGTTGCTAAACAACCTAATGTATCATCAGAAGACAAGCAATATTTGAAGTCTTTGAATAGCGATTTGCTTAAAACCGTTGAATATGCACCAATTTGGATTATCATTGCCGTTGCTTCAGCTTTAGCCGTAGGAACTATGATAGGTTGGCGTAGGGTTGCTATTACCATTGGTGAAAAAATTGGTAAAAAAGGCATGACTTATGCGCAAGGTGTTTCAGCTCAAATCACGACGGCCTTATCAATTGGTATTGCCAGTTATACGGGAATGCCAGTATCAACAACTCAAGTACTTTCTTCGTCAGTAGCAGGTACTATGATTGTTGATGGAGGTGGTGTGCAAAGTAAAACCATTAAAAATATTGCCCTAACATGGATTTTAACACTTCCGATTTCGATTTTGTTATCTGGATCACTTTTTTGGCTTGCTCAAAAATTAATTTAGTAGTAAAACTAGTGTATCGGTTTTCAATTTTTAGGGCATTAACAATAGGAAGGAGTACAGTATTATGGCTTATAAACATATATTAGTCGCAGTTGATTTGTCACCTGAAAGTGAAGTTCTTGTCGAAAAAGCCGTATCTATGGCTAGGCCATATAATGCTCAGATATCGTTGATTCATGTTGGTATTAATTATTCAGACCTCTACACTGGTTTAGTTGATATCAATATGAATGATATGAAAGATCGTATTGCCGAAGATGCTCATATTGCTTTAAATAAACTCGCCAATGATGCTGGTTATCCTATTGCTCATACTCTTTCTGGTAACGGTGAATTTGGTCAAGTATTAATTGAAGCTATTCACGAATATAGTGCTGATCTTGTTGTGTGTGGTCATCACCAAGATTTTTGGAGTAAATTAATGTCTTCTGCTCGTCAGCTTATTAATAATACTCATATTGATACTTTGATCGTTCCATTAAAAGATGAAGAACCAGTCGAAGAGTCAGCTAAATGAAGTTTTAAATACCAACCCGCTTAATTAGCGGGTTTTTTATAGGTATTGCATAACTTATTTCGGGAAAAAATTTCAGAAAAATAAGTATGTGTTTTAGTCTCTTTCTATTTACTGTTTCCTATTTATGCTTATTGTTGGTCATTGAAATGTTCTTAAATTTTTATTTAGCCTATAAGGAGAGCTAAGATGAATATCGCTTTAGTTACTGGGGCATCCTCTGGTTTTGGGAAAGCCATTTGTCGTAAGCTAATTGCTGATGGTTATAAAGTTGTAGGCGTAGCCAGACGTGTAGATAAACTACAAAAACTTGCAGATGAATTAGGCGTTAATTTTTTACCATTGTCATTAGATATAACCCAGAAAGATGCAGTGGGATCTATTTTGTTACAATTGCCTAAAGAATTCCAACCAATTGATATTTTGATTAATAATGCAGGTTTGGCATTAGGTTTAGAACCTGCTTATGAAGCAGATTGTCGTGATTGGGAAACAATGATTGAAACTAACATTATTGGATTAGTGAATTTAACTCGCCAAATTTTACCAGAGATGGTTGAGCGTAACTTTGGTTATATTATTAATCTTGGATCTGTTGCCGGTACTTATGCCTATAAAGGTGGAAATGTTTATGGTGCATCTAAGGCTTTTGTTAAACAGTTCAGTGCTAATTTACGTACAGATTTATTAGGTAAAAATATCAGAGTTACTAATATTGAGCCTGGATTATGTGGTGGTACAGAGTTTTCGAATGTACGATTTCATGGTGATGATCAGAAAGCTGCTGCGGTTTATCAAGGCGTTGAATTTATTACTCCAGAAGATATTGCTAATACAGTTTCTTGGTTGATTAACACGCCAACTCATTTCAATGTTAACTCAATTGAAATAATGCCTGTTGCACAGGCCTCGGCAGGGTTGTCTGTTTGTAAAAAAAACAACTAAGAATGCATCCATTGGTATTGAGTATTTCAGGTGTTTCTTATTGAGGATTAAAAAAATAGGTTTGGAAAACAAAATAGACTTGCACTTCTGTGAATGGGTTGTTATTCTTTTATCCTGTGATTTTAATTGAGGTTTATGGCAATGACATTTTCTGATGTAACGAAAACATTTGCGACAAGTTTGCCTGGTACAGATAGTTATGTAAAACTAAGAAAGGCAATGAGAACTCTAATTCAAGAAGACCCAAAGAATGCTTCGGTTTATTTTTTGATTTTTGGGTTTGCTCGCACATATGTTATGTTATACGAGGATCAGGAAGTATCCCCTCAATTTGCTGAAGATAATCAAAAATTAATGTTATCGTATCTCAATATTTTAGATGAAGCATTAAAGAAACAAGATGCTCAGAGCATATATCACGCATTGAATAAAGTTGTTAATGAGTATGAAAACAGCAAAAAAGTTTTTTAAATTAACAGCCTGACATGAAAATGTCAGGCTGTTTTTTTTAGGGATTAATTTAATATTTTTAGGAAAATCATGATAATTTTAACCAGTATGACAGGAATTATTAATACCTTAGGTACTATTACGCGATCTAGGGCGGGTTGATTTTTCCAAAAAATATTTAAAAACCCGCCCCTTAAAGGCGGGTTTTTATTTTGTATGAAAGTAAAGTTGTTAACATAAACAAAGTAAAAGCGAAGAATTAAAGATGGAAATAGCGTGATAACACTACAAAATTTTTAATATCTATAAATAAGTATTAAAACAATATATTAAATAATAATGAGTATTAATTAGGATAATAAGTAGGGTGTGATATGAAAGTTTTAAAATTTGGAGGAACATCTGTTGCTAACGCTGAACGTTTTTTGCGCGTTGCAGAGATTATTGAAAATAATGCGAAGCAAGAGCAAACTGCTACTGTTTTATCTGCACCTGCTAAAATTACCAATCATTTAGTTGCAATGGTGGAAAAAACAGTCGCAAAGCAAGATATACAAAGTAATATCTATGATGCAGAGAAAATCTTTGCTGAATTATTGGATGGAATTGCAAAAGCACAACCTAATTTTGCTTATGACGAAATGAAGCGTTTTGCGCTTGATGAATTAAATACTATTAAGCAATTGCTTGAAGGTATTGGTTTACTTGGTCAATGTCCAGATAGTATTAATGCATCAATTATTTGTCGAGGTGAAAAACTTTCTATTGCCATTATGCAAGAACTTCTTAAAGCTAAAAGTCATTTAGTGACGGTGATTAATCCTGTTGCCATGTTAGTTGCAGAAGGCACCTATTTAGAGTCAACTGTTGATATTGCTGAATCTTCACACCGAATTAGTGAAATGCATATTCCACAAGATCATATTATTTTAATGCCAGGGTTTACCGCGGGTAACGAGAAAGGAGAGCTTGTAGTGCTTGGTCGTAATGGCTCGGACTACTCGGCTTCGGTATTAGCAGCATGTTTACGCGCCAATAGCTGTGAAATATGGACAGATGTCGATGGTGTTTATACTTGTGATCCACGTATTGTTCCAGATGCAAAATTACTTAAAACGATGTCTTATCAAGAGGCGATGGAACTTTCATATTTTGGTGCAAAAGTACTTCACCCTAGAACTATTTTACCTATTGCCCAGTTCCAGATCCCTTGTTTAATTAAAAATACTAATAATCCTGATGCACCAGGAACACTTATTGGTGCCAATGTGGTTGATTCAACAACACCTGTAAAAGGTATCACTAATTTAAATAACATGGCAATGATCAATGTCTCTGGTCCTGGATTAAAAGGTATGGTTGGCATGTCGGCCCGAGTTTTTTCTGCAATGTCTTATGCAGGTATTTCGGTCGTACTGATTACTCAATCATCATCCGAATACAGTATTAGCTTTTGTGTACCTCAAACTGAACTTTATCGAGCAGAAGAAGCGTTAAGTGATGAATTTTTCTTGGAATTAAAAGATGGGTTACTTGAACCAATTGAGGTAATCGAAAAACAGGCAATCATCTCCGTTGTCGGTGATGGTATGCGTACATTACGAGGATTATCAGCAAACTTTTTTACAGCGCTTGCTAGAGCCAATATTAATATTGTCGCTATTGCGCAAGGTTCATCTGAAAGGTCGATTTCTGTCGTTGTGGATAATGATGTTGCTGTAATGGGCGTACGGGTTGCTCATCAAATGTTGTTTGGTACAGATAAAATGCTAGATGTATTTGTTGTTGGTGTTGGTGGCGTAGGAGGAGCCTTAATTGATCAAATCGGACGTCAACAAAAATGGCTTAAGAACAAACAAGTTGATTTGCATGTTTGTGGGCTATTTAATTCTAAACATAGCGTGCTTAATCGTGATGGTATTGATCTTACTAATTGGCGAGAGCAAATCAAACACAGCGAAAATGACTACACATTAGATAGTATTATTGAGTTTTCAAAAAATAATCGATTACTCAATCCAATTTTAGTGGACTGCACTTCTAGTAGTGAAGTATCTGATAAATATGCAGACTTTTTAGCCAATGGTTTTCATGTTGTTACGCCAAATAAGAAAGCGAATACGAGTTCAATGGCCTATTATTTACGTTTACGCCAAGAAGCGGCAAAAAGTAAACGCAAATTTCAATACGATACTAACGTAGGGGCAGGGTTGCCTGTCATTGAAAATCTACAAAATTTATTAAATGCAGGTGATGAGCTAATCAAGTTTTCAGGAATTTTGTCGGGATCCCTTTCTTTTATATTTGGTAAACTTGATGAAGGAATGTCGTTGTCAGATGCAACTAAACTTGCTAAAGAAAAAGGTTTTACTGAACCTGATCCCCGTGACGACTTATCGGGTACGGATGTCGCTAGAAAATTATTAATTTTAGCGCGAGAAGCAGGATTACAATTAGAACTAGATCAAATCAATGTCGAATCAGTCCTACCAGCTGAATTTGCACAAGGTAGCATTGATGAATTTATGGCTAAATTGCCGCAATTAGATGCAGAGTTTAAAACAAAATATGAACAAGCAGCAAAAGAAGGCAAAGTGTTACGTTATGTTGGTAGAATTGAAAATAATCAATGTAGCGTTAAAATTGAGACTATTGATAGTGATGATCCGCTATATAAAGTAAAAAATGGTGAAAATGCATTGGCATTTTATACACGTTATTATCAACCAATTCCGCTAGTTTTACGTGGTTATGGAGCTGGGAATGATGTCACAGCTGCAGGGGTTTTTGCTGATATTTTACGTACAACATCAGGCAAAATTGGAGGTTAAATGAATCATAAATCATTAACGGTTTACGCGCCTGCTTCGATGGCCAATATTAGTGTTGGTTTTGATATATTAGGTGCAGCAATTAGCCCAATTAGTGGTGTGATGCTTGGTGACTGTATAACAGTTGAATCTGCTAAGGAATTTTCTCTTACTAGTAAAGGTCAATTTGTTAAAAAACTACCACGCGATCCAAAATACAACATTGTATTTCAATGTTGGCAACGCTTCTGCCAAGCAATGGGTAGAATGTTACCGGTTAGTATGACACTTGAAAAAAACATGCCAATAGGATCTGGATTAGGTTCAAGTGCCTGTTCAGTAGTAGGAGCATTTGTTGCTTTAAATACGTTTTTTGATAAACCATTTAATCAATTTGAATTACTTTCAATGATGGGTGAGCTTGAAGGGCGGATTTCTGGTAGTGTGCATTATGATAATGTTGCACCCTGCTATTTAGGTGGTATGCAACTTATCCTTGATGAAATGGGTATAATTAGTGAGCCCATACCTCATTTTGACGATTGGTACTGGATTATGGCATATCCTGGTATAAAAGTATCAACCGCTGAGGCTCGTGCAATTTTGCCCGCCTTGTACCAAAAATCAGATTGTGTTGCACATGGTCGATATGTTGGTGGGTTTATTCACGCCTGTTATACCAAACAATCAAAATTGGCTGCATCAATGTTATGTGACAATATTGCTGAACCTTATCGTAAACAGCTATTACCTAACTTTGATGAAACACAAAAACGAGTCAAACAGTTAGGTGCATTAGCGTCGGGGATTTCAGGCTCAGGCCCAACGATGTTTGTTGTGGCTGATAAGCTTGAAACTGCAAAGCAGATCGAATCACTACTTCAACATTTTTATTTACAAAATGATGAAGGTTTTACTCATATTTGTAAAATAGATACTCAAGGAGCAAAAGTTATTTAATTTGATTTTTTTAAATTAAAAAATACTCCAATTTCTTACTGATTAAGCTGATATCAGAAAGAGCGAACAATGAAAGCATAAAGATAATCGGAAAATATTATGAAATTGTACAACTTAAAAGATCATTCACAGCAAGTTAACTTTGCACAAGCAGTACAGCAAGGATTGGGAAGGGAACAAGGTTTATTTTTCCCTGAAACACTACCTAAATTTTCTGCAAACGACATTGAATCACTATTAAAACTAGATTTTGTTACTCGTAGTGCCGCAATCTTATCTGCTTTTGTTGATGATGAGATCTCTCGAGAGGATATGTATAGACTTGTAAAAAATGCATTCCAATTTCCAGCCCCAGTGAAATCAGTGGAAGGAGATATTGGTTCACTAGAGCTATATCATGGTCCAACATTAGCGTTTAAAGATTTTGGTGGACGCTTTATGGCACAAGCATTAGTTCAAGTTGCAGCTGACAAAAAAATTACTATTTTAACCGCTACATCCGGCGATACTGGTGCTGCTGTTGCTCATGCTTTTTACCATTTGCCTAATATTCGTGTAGTCATTTTATATCCAGAAGGAAAAATCAGTCCTTTACAAGAAAAGCTATTTTGTACACTTGGCGATAATATTCACACTATTGCTATTCAAAGTGACTTTGATGCATGCCAAGCTTTGGTGAAAAAAGCATTTGATGATGAAGAGTTGAAAGTTGCCATTGGTTTAAACTCGGCTAACTCAATTAATATTAGTCGATTATTAGCTCAAATCTGTTATTACTTTGAAGCTTTTGCACAGCTAACGCCAGCGCAACGTGAACAGTTAGTTATTTCTGTGCCAAGTGGTAATTTTGGTGATTTAACTGCTGGCTTACTAGCTAAAACAATAGGTTTACCAATTAAACGTTTTATTGCTGCAACTAATGCAAATGATACTGTGCCACGATATTTAGTAACGGGTAAATGGGAACCACACGCCACTATTGCAACACTGTCTAATGCAATGGATGTTAGTCAACCCAATAATTGGCCTAGAATTGAAGAAATTTATGCTCGTGAAGGTTGGACTCTTAAATCACTTGGTCATACAGCCGTGTCAGATGAAATTTCTAAACAAACAGTTCGTGAACTTGATAATAAGGGATATTTGTCTGAACCGCATGGTGCAATTGCTTACCGCGCACTGCGTGATCAGTTGCAAGATGGCGAATATGGTCTTTTCTTAGGTACTGCCCATCCAGCTAAATTTAAAGAAGTAGTTGAAGATATTCTAGGTAAATCTATTCCACTTCCTAAAGCATTAGCTGAACGGGCTGATATGACGTTACTTTCTCATTATATGCCTGATGATTTTGAAAAATTGCGGGATTTTTTAATTAAATTGGATTGGTAGATCATTTTTCCGTCGCTATTTTAGCGACGGATTCCTTTTATAAGATTTCAATAAATTTTATCCTCTCTTAAAATAAGTCCTTAGTGTAGATTATGAGCCGATAAGATTTGTATAAAACAGTAATTTTGAATTGAACATATTAACCTGACTTGTTATAAAAGAATCCTTGTTTAAATTAATATTTTCGGCTATTTTAGTATGAATTATAACATTGTTAGGATATTTTTTTATGTACTGCCCGTTTTGTAATGCAGATGATACAAAAGTGATTGATTCTCGACTTGTTGGCGAAGGCTTTCAAGTCCGTCGAAGACGACAATGTGTCGAATGTAATGAACGTTTTACGACATTTGAAGTCGCTGAATTAATAATGCCAAATGTTATTAAAAGTAATAAAATTCGCGAACCTTTTAATGAAGATAAGCTACGTAATGGTATAAAAAGAGCTCTTGAAAAGCGTCCAGTTGGTTTTGATGCCATTGAAGATGCAATTACACGTATAAAATCTAAACTTAGAGCGACTGGTGAACGTGAAGTTCCTGCAAAATTAATTGGTGATTATGTGATTGAAGAACTCAAAAATTTGGATAAAGTCGCTTATATTCGTTTTGCCTCGGTTTATTTTAGCTTTGATGATATTGAGCAATTTAGTAACGAAATTGCGAAGTTACAACAAAAATAATCATTTATATGAACATAACTTGTGATAACGATCTATTTTACATGCAACAAGCAATAGAACTTGCTAAATTAGGTCGTTTCACCACAACCCCAAATCCAAATGTTGGTTGCATAATTGTTAAAGATAACCAGATTATTGGAAAAGGCTATCATAAAAAAGCAGGGCAACCACATGCTGAAGTATATGCATTACAAATGGCTGGTGATGAGGCGAAAGGTGCTACTGCTTATGTAACGCTAGAGCCTTGTAGTCATTTTGGTCGAACTCCTCCTTGTGCAGATGCTTTGATCAAAGCGCAAGTTAAACGTGTTGTTATTGCAATGCAAGACCCTAATCCAACTGTTGCTGGTAATGGTATTAAACGATTAAGCGATGCCGGAATTGAAGTCAAAGTAGGAGTTTTGACTGAACAAGCCGAAGCACTTAATAAAGGTTTTTTGAAACGGATGCGAACAGGTATGCCGTATGTACAACTTAAATTGGCAACATCACTAGATGGTAAAATCGCCATGGCATCTGGTGAAAGTAAGTGGATTACTTCGAGTGTTGCAAGGCAGGATGTACAAAGATTTAGAGCGCAATGCTGTTGTATTTTAAGTACCAGAGCTACGGTACAATCGGATAATGCTAGTCTTACAGTTCGATATGAAGAATTACCTGATGATATCAAGCAAATTTATTCCTCCGAAAATATTCGGCAACCAGTGCGTATTATTATTGATAGCCAAAAGAAACTTACAGGCGATGAAAATATCTTTAAGCAATTAGGTGAAACTTGGATCGTGCGGAAGCAAGATATTCCTGTTACTAAACCAAATACAAAGTTAATCATCGAGTCATCAATGAATAAGAAGATTAATTTGACTAAATTATTTTCTTTATTAGCTAATAAGCAAATAAATTCTATTTGGGTTGAAGCTGGTGCTCACCTAGCAGGTGCATTGATAGAGCAAGATTTAGTTGATGAATTGATTGTCTATTACGCGCCTAAATTACTTGGCCATAATGCGAAAGATATGTGTATATTGCCTAACTTACAGAATTTGTCAATGGCACCAAACTTTCGATTTAAATCAGTTACTATGGTCGGCGAAGATTTACGAGTTATTTTAAAAAAGTGAACCTCATCTCAGTTTTAAAAAGTTTTTAATTTCTATAGTGATAATTTAACTGTTAATTTATTCACTTTTGGTCTTCAAACGAAGATAAATGTTAAAAATTCGCATGTTAATCTTTTGTTTGTGGTTGATCAGTTGTATGATAAATTTTATTATCATTAATATTAAGTAGTTATTTGTAACATAGAAAGTCAAAATTGGCTAGAGTATCTTCAGCCTTATTAAAACGTCGATTGAAAATATTGAACATCAAAAAACTTATCAACAAATACTAAAAATTGTTGAGCATACCTTTGGTATCTTGCCGCCCCAAGAAGGGGGTTGTGATAGTCACAGTATTGGAAAATTAAAATACATGGATGTCGTTATATTATCAAGACATGCTGTCGACTCAAACAGGATGGTGTTATTATTGATGGTATTACTACTTATAATAAAGCTAATATAGGTAGCACTTTTGTTGCTAATAAAAGTATTAGTGAAAAAGATTTCATTTTTAATATTCCTAATAGTGCCTGTGGTTTAATTTCATTCCACCATATTAATAAAAACTTATTAAACGATTGTAATCATTTACATAGGGGCATCATTATATTCTTTTCGTGTCATTGATGCGATGCGTAAAGCGCTTGATATTATTAAAAGTAATGGCGGAACAATTTCTTTCGATCCTAATTTACATAAAGAAATGTTAGATATTCCTGAAGTGAGACAATCTTTTGATTATATTTTGGAATACGCTGATATATTTTTGTCTAGTAAATGCGAAGTGCGTTATTTTGCAAATAATAATGATAAAAGCGAAAAGGAAACTATATTAAGTCTACCTAAAAAAGGCATTAGAATATGCAAATGCAAGTGATGCCTTATCTGCTTCTAAAAAAGGTTCGATGGAAGGGATATCGTCATTTACTTAAATTGAAATATTCTTCTCTAAAAATACACCTGGATTGATTTAGTTTCATCAATTTTTATTTTTCTAATCTAATAAAAAAAATCCCAATAACAAAGTTATTGGGAAAACATAAGGAATAGGAAAACAATGAAATAAATGCATTGTCGGATTGTATTATGCACTTTTTATGGGAAAATGTGTGTAAAGGGATGTGAATTATTGCTTAAATAGTTAGTACTTATTTTGTTAAATAAACGTAAAGAAAGCTCTTTTATTATCGTAAAAATTAAATGCTTAATTTAACTATAAAAAAAGTTCTAATAATGAATTTAAAAATAGCTTGCCATGATCAGTTATTTGCCAGTTTTGTTTGTCTTCAATTAAATAATTTTTTTCAATGGCGGTTGCTATTTGTTTCTCAACTGTTTGTAAAGGTAAATGAGTCCGTTGTTCAAATTCGTGTTTAGGTGTTGGTTCAAAAAGCCTAAAACGATTCATAAAAAATTCAAAGGGCAGATCTTCTTCCGGTACCATATAATACTTATCCAAATAACGTCCTTCTAAATAACCTTTTGGGTGACGCGTTTTTATGGTGCGAATAATTTTGCCATCAGGTTGTGTTAATTTACCATGAGCACCACATCCAATACCTAAATAGTCCCCAAATCGCCAATAATTTAAATTATGTTGGCATTGTAAATCTTCTTTAGCATAAGCCGAAGTTTCATATTGCTGATAACCATGATTTGTCAATAATTGATGACCTCGTTGATAAATTTCCCAAAGTTTATCATCATCTGGTAAAACGGGTGGTTTTGATCCAAATAGTGTATTGGGCTCAATAGTTAATTGATACCAAGACAAATGAGGTGGCGCGATAGCAATGGCTTGTTCTAAGTCATATATGGCATCATCAATACTTTGATTTGGCAATCCATGCATTAAATCTAAATTAAAACTTCTTAAATTTAATTTTTGGGCTAGTTTTCCTGCTGTGGTTGCTTCTTTAGGATCATGTATCCGCCCCAATTTAACCAGCTTATCGGCTTGAAAACTTTGCACACCGATTGATATTCGATTTATACCTGCTTGTTGATAACCATTAAATCTTTCTATATCTACAGAATTTGGATTGGCTTCAATGGTAATTTCTGCATTCTTATTTATGGGGATAATCTTATTTATATTCAATAATAATTTATCAATCAATTCAGCAGAAAACAGGCTCGGTGTACCTCCGCCAATAAAGATTGAATGAATTGAACGGTTTGAACAAAAAACAGCATCATGCTGTAAATCTTTAATCAAATGCGCTATATAGGCTTTATAATCTGGCGTTCTTTTAACGGTATGTGAATTAAAATCACAATAAGGACATTTTTGTACACACCATGGCATATGAATATACAAACTCATTGGGATTTTATACATAAACGTAGCCTTTCCTGAAACTTTTTAACAAAAATAACCCGTGTGTTATCTTATTTTTATAGCCTGCCATTTTACTCCAATTTATTAAAAAAAGCTTTTGGCATCTATAGTGTTTTTATTATTAAGTTAAAAAGCGTACAATTATCGATATGTTTCGATATTAATTGTTGATTAAATTTATTATTTAGGAGTAAGTATGAGTATATATAAAGCGATTTTAGATAGTGGCTTATCAGGCGTATCACTAAGCTCATCGGTTAAGCAATCGACTTATGGCCAACTCCCTATTGTGGTTATTAACCATAAAACTTGCAAGGCAGCGGTTACATTACAAGGTGCACATTTGCTATTTTGGCAACCTGCTACTGAACAAACCCCCGTTGTTTGGCTAAGCGACAAAACAAATTTTAAACAAGGAGTGGCTATTCGAGGAGGGGTACCCGTTTGCTGGCCTTGGTTTGGTCAATTAGGGAATCCTTCTCATGGTTTTGCGCGTATTGTTGAATGGAAATTAGACTCTTGTAAAGAGGACGATAATGGTGTTGATCTCATATTGTCTCTTACTAATAATCAGCAGACAGCACCTTATTGTCACCAACCTTTTACTGTGTCATTAAATCTTCATTTAGGTAAAACTTGTGAAGTTACTTTAAGCTGTTTTGCTGACTTTGATATAACTAGTGCACTACATACTTATTTTGGTATTGATAATATTGACCATGTTGTAGTCAAAGGTTTAGGTGAAACTTATCAAGAACGACTTGCAGTTGAAAACAAACCGGCGACAGTAGGTCAATTAACTTTTAATCAAGAAGTCGATCGTATTTATACTGATGCGAGTAAACAACTAACGATAACTGATGGCATCCGAACAATTCGATTAACCAATACTAATGTCAGTGATGTAGTTACTTGGAATCCATGGATAAATAAAGCTAAAGCCATGGCGGATTTTGGTGATGATGAATATAAATCAATGGTTTGTGTCGAAGCCGGTTGTATTACAAAACCATTAAGATCATCTCCTAATAAGAAATCAACTTATGGTTTTCTGATAGAATTGATCTAATCGTTCATATTTTATGCCACATACGCAATCAATGTTTTACTCAATTTGCATATGATTAATTGATTGCGTTTATAGGGATAACACTTTATAATCCACAACACTTTTTAAAGTGCTAGTTTGATAGTCAACTACTGGGTCGCCTGTAATTGGCTTTTATTTTTAATAATTAAGAGAAATAAATATGTTTACATTCAAAGCTGAAGTTAGAAAAGAGCATGGTAAGGGTGCGAGCCGCCGCCTGCGTCACGCTGGTCAATTCCCAGCCATCATTTATGGTGGAACTGAACCTGCAATCTCTGTTGTGCTTGATCACAACCAAATCTTTAATATGCAAGAGAAACCAGAATTTTATTCTGACGTGTTAACTGTTGAGGTTGACGGCAAAGCAGTTAAAGTCAAAGTACAAGCAGTTCAACGTCATGCGTTTAAACCAAAATTAGTTCATATGGATTTTGTACGCGCGTAATTTATGTAGTGGAATATTATCCATACTTGTTTCAAACAAAAGGTCACCACAGAGGTGACCTTTTTGTTTTAGAGCTAATGCAGGCTAATGCCTATTGTTATGATTTATCCTGTACACTAACCATCCAACATAATAGAATGATTATATTACACCATCCTAGGAGAAAACCATGTCTGATATCCCAGCTTGCGATTTAGTTATTTTTGGTGCTAAAGGGGATTTGACTAGACGTAAATTACTACCGTCTTTATATCAATTAGAAAAGTATGGAAAACTACCTGAACAGACCAAAATTTTAGGCGTAGGGCGCGCTGATTGGGATCATGCTGCTTATTGTGAGGTAGCAAAAGATGCGTTAACCTCATTTATGCCGGAGCCGCTAGACGATAGTATTTGGCAACGATTTAGTCAACGATTGGATTTTCATAAACTAGATGTTAATGATAGCGCTGGTTTTGAACGATTGAAAAATAAACTTAATTCAAGTCATCCCGCTATTTTTTATTTTGCAATGCACCCAGGTACTTTCGGTACTATTTGTCAAGGTTTAGCTGCTGCTGGATTAAATCAATCACAAAACCGTATTGTGATGGAAAAGCCGCTTGGAACTGATTTGCAATCATCTCGCGAAATCAATGATTCGGTGGCTAAATTCTTTAGCGAATCGCAAGTATATCGTATTGATCATTACTTAGGTAAAGAATCGGTACTAAACCTCTTAGCTTTACGTTTTGCCAACACAGTGTTTGCGTCATTTTGGGATCGTAATTCTATTGATCATGTCGAAATTACGGTGGCAGAACAAGTAGGTATTGAAGGTCGTTGGGGATATTTTGATAAAGCTGGTCAAATGCGAGATATGGTACAAAATCATCTATTACAAATCTTAACTATGATTGCTATGTCACCACCTGCTGACCTTGACGACGATAGCTTACGTAGTGAAAAGATAGCTGTACTAAATGCTCTTAGACCAATTAATAAAACCAATATTCGCGAAAAGGTGGTTCGAGGACAATATACAGCAGGATTTGTTAATGGTGTTAATGTACCAGGCTATCTAGAAGAAGACGGCGCAAATCAAAAAAGTAATACCGAAACATTTGTTTCCATTCGAGTTGATATTGATAACTGGCGTTGGGCGGGGGTCCCATTTTATTTACGTACAGGTAAGCGTTTACCTAGCAAATGTTCTGAAGTTGTTGTTTATTTTAAACCATTACCACTTAATCTATTTAGTGAATTTTATCCACAATTACCACAAAATAAATTGACGATTCGTTTACAACCTGATGAAGGAATGGATATTGAAATTCTAAACAAAGTACCGGGATTAGATAGTACTCACAATTTACAAACCACTAAACTTGATTTAAGTTTTAGTGAAACTTTTCACCAACAAAGCGCTGATGCCTATGAGCGTTTATTACTTGAAGTTATGCGGGGGCGCCAAGCGTTATTTGTTCATCGTGATGAAGTTGAAGCAGCATGGAAATGGGTTGATTCAATTATTAGTGCATGGGAAACAGAAAAAGAACCACCAAAAACTTATCAAGCTGGAACTTGGGGACCAGTCGCATCCGTTGCCTTAATCACTAAAGATGGGCATTCATGGCACGAATTTGAATAAAGGAAAAATAACTATGTTTACGTTAAATAAATATCAAAATAGTCAATTATTGATCGAAGATTTAACCTCACATATCGTCAATGAATTAAAACAGGCCATTGTACAAAAAGGACATGCTTCTATTGCGGTTTCGGGGGGGAAAACACCTATTCCATTATTTGTATCACTAAGTCAACAAAATATAGAATGGAGCCGAGTTTTTATTACATTAGTTGATGATAGATGGGTTGATGATAATGATGATGCCAGTAACGAAAAGTTAGTGATGACGCATTTATTACAAAACAATGCAAAATTGGCTAATTTTGTCGGTTTAAAAAACAGTTGTGATAATCCATTTGATGGCGCCGAAATGACTGACAAGATGTTAGATAAAATTCCGATGCCATTTGATGTAATTGTTTTAGGTATGGGCGAAGATGGACATACAGCTTCATTATTCCCAGGGGCAGCTAATTTAGCGGCCGGTTTAGATATGAAATCAGGTCGAAAAGTTGTCGGGATGACACCATTAACAGCGCCACTTGATCGTATTACTTTAACGTTACCTACTATTTTAAATAGTAAAAATATCTATCTACATTTAGTTGGTGAAAGTAAAATGCAGGTATTAGAACAAGCCGAAAAAGATCATAATGTTAATCAAATGCCTATTCGAGCTGTTTTGCAGCAGGACAAAGTGAATGTCACAGGGTTTTGGACTGCATCTTAAATTTTCTTCAGTTTTGTTTGCCAACTTGCGTCGGTAATGAATTTTTACAATAAATTTTGCTTCCAAAGCACTGTGTAAGTGGTTTAGAAAATTAGTTTAAACAGAAAAAATACCTTATTCAAGTTAAAACCTGCGTCAGCGGTTGAGACTCTTTATAGTTCATTCAATTGTTCAATACAGAATAAGTGGCTTAGCAGTATCGTTGAATAAGCGAAAAAAAACGGAACTCACATGTTCCGTTTTTTTTGTATGCTAAATCCTTGTATTCACTCGGCCAAAGAAAATATAGACAATAACCGCTAGAAAACCAAAAGCCAGAGACACAAAAAACATTGCCTGATAAGCGCAGTTTATTGAAATTATTTGATGTTGAGTGAGGTTGATTAATATTCCTGATAGTACACCTCCAAATGCACCACCAATTTGCTGTGTAACACGCGTGATAGCGCTCGTGTCCTTAATTTGATTTTTATCACAGAACTCAAATGGAGAAGAGAGAACAGCAATCGTGGCGACGCCTAATCCGGAACCTCGAACAGTAAAACCGATAATTTCAAAGGCGTTGCCACCTACTTGAATTATTAATATACTTATTGCTGATATTATTAATCCTACACCAATAATTAGAAATGAATTTATCTCACTTAGAGATTTATAAATAAATTTTCTAGCCAACCAGGCACCTACACCTTGTAGAGCTAGCAACATACCAATATATGTAATAGATATATTATCATTTATTGCTTGTATTAAAGGAAAAAAAATCATGAAACCAAAAAAGATAAGTGACGTCAGAAATCCCATAATTATTGCAAACGAATATTGAATACAACTAAATGAACTTAAATCGATCAGTTTACTGTCTGACTTGTTATTAATAATAAGCGAAACCATCATCAAACCAATACCTAAAACTAGCATAATAATATTAAAAATATCAAAAAAATGCCCAGAAGTGATATTTTTAATAGAGATGAAAAATATTATTAAAGCAATTAAAAATGTCATTAATACATAAATATTCATATTGTATTTAGACGTTTTATTATCAGGCATTGTCGTTCTACCAAATAAAAAAGCCATAAGTACTAAAGGTATGTTGATAAAAAAAGCTATTCTCCAATTTAACTGTTCTGATATGATTGCTCCAAAAATTGGCCCTAGTGCAGGGGCAAAGACTGACGGAATAGCAATCAATGCCATAACCGGCTTTAGTCTTTCCTTACCAAAATAAGTTGCTATTGTAGATTGAGTAATAGGAATTAAAATTCCTGCACCAAAACCTTGTAGACATCTATACAAGATTAAAGAAACCAGATTATATGAAAATCCAACTAATATAGAACCAACAAGAAAGACAAAAATTGAGCATACCCATGCTTTCTTGAGTCCAAAATTTTCATGTACATAAGGTGATAGTAATATGCCAGCTGCGCAAGCAAGCATATATATGGTAACAGCCCATTGCATATAAGCATAAGAGGCATTAATGTCATTCGAAATTGAGGGTAAAATAACATTAACAATACTGCTATCTAATAATGGCAATATACTAGATAGTGTCATAGCAAACACTAACTTTCTTTCTGAGGTTGTCAGGTCAATCGATTGTTTCATATTAAACTCTTTCCAGATTATATTGAGTTGCGCCTAGTGTATATATTTCACTGAACGTTGGTGGTGTAATTTCTTTGTAATTTTTAAGTATTGAAACTAATTTTTGAAGGGCGATATTTAATTGTATATTTGTAAATTGAGCACCAATACAAGCATTAATTCCCACTCCATATGAAAGATGTCCCTTAAATTCTCTTCGTGGATTGAATGTGTTTGGATGTTCAAAATATTTTTCATCTCTATTTGCTGATGGTATTAAGGAAAATATTAAATCTCCTTTTTTTAAGTTAACACCTTCAACACAACTATCATCCTCGACTTGGCGTGGAATTAAATGAACAGGTGGTGTAATACGTAAGCTTTCCTGCAAGATACTATTAGTGCTGCAATCATTGGAGATAACTAGATCAATATAAGATTCATTTCTATAAAAGTGATAGATACAATTTGCTAAAACTTTATCAACTGGTTCTGAAGCTGCAAGTAAAATGTTTAATGAAAGCGCGACTATCTCACTATCACTTAATATTTCACTTTCATTACTATTATGAATAATAAAAGAAATAATATCATCTCCAGCACACTTTTTACGTTCATCGATTAAATCCAATATCACTTTTTCCAATTCTTCAGATGCAAATAGTGCGATATCTTCAGTAAACATGTTTTCCTTTCATTTCATTTTATACCTCTTTCTAGACAGCTAGTTACTAAAAATATATATAATCTTAATTGTTTCAATTGTTTATATTAAATGATATTTTTTTAAATCATTCATGATTTATTGGGTTATTGCTAATTTATTTTTGATATATATAGTTATATTTATTTTATTTGAATTAACTTGGGTTAATTTAGGATAGTTAGTAAAACAAAAATTTACTAACTAATTCCAGCCACAAAATATTACTTAGAGGCCATATAAATGAATATTTCACTCATTTCTCCAGAGGTCGCTTCTTCTGATAACGAACCTATGATTATATCGGCATCACTCAAATCCCCATCAGTGAAAGTAACAGAACGTCATCATCATTCGAGAGGACAACTAGCTGGTACATTACAAGGTTTAATTTCAATTGAAGTGGAAGGTAGTCAATGGGTAATACCCGCAACTCATGGTATATGGATACCTCCAGATACACAGCATTCTCTTCTCGGATCACATGGGCCATTCCACGGATGGAGTATCTATATACAAAAAAGCGAATGTAATAATCTGCCGAATAAATCCTGCATGCTAGAATTATCTACTCTATTGCGTGAAGCAATTACCCGAACCATGACATGGAATAATTCAGAATTGCAACCCGAGCATAAGCGATTGATGGCAGTGATTGTCGACGAGATTAGTATAATACCTCAAGTTGATATAGCACTCCCAATGCCAAAAGATATTCGTTTGTTAAAAATTGCTTTAGCTTTGTCTAATAATCCTAGTGATGATAGAAACATTAATGAATGGAGCGTTTGGGCTGGGATTTCTCGACGCTCATTAACTCGTCGATTTACAAATGAAACTGGATTTAATTTCACAGAATGGCGACAGAAACTACGTATGTTAAAAGCTTTAGAGTTGCTTGTTGCGGGCAGACCTATCACAGAAATTTCTTTAAATTTAGGTTATGATAATATTAGTGGTTTTATTGCTATTTTCCGTCGAAATTTCGGGGTAACTCCAGGTAACTATCAAAAAGCGATGAGAAATAACCGCCCATGGAGAAACTTTAATGACACTATCATTTAAAATGATAATTATATTAATGATAAATTAGGGCGTGTTGATCTTTCGTGATTATTTTTTAGACGGCATGATGTGAGTTATAATAATTCTGCAAAAAACAACCATAACTCGATTCATCATGCCAAGAACAATGCTAACAGATAAACGGTGGGAAAAGCTACTACAAATAATGAAAAATACCGGCCGAGTTTATAATAAATCCGAGCATCGGATGACGTTTGAAGGGCTCCTTTTCCGAATGAGAACCGGTATTCCTTGGCGAGATTTGCCAGAAGAGTTTGGTGAATGGAGCACCGTCTATAGACGATTTAATTTGTGGTCTAAAAAAGGAATATTAGTTGATATTTTCAAACATTTATCACAACTAGCGGATTTTGAATGGGTGTTCCTAGATGGCTCGATTATCAGGGCTCATCAATATAGTACAGGCGCTGCAACGGAGCATTCCGAGCAAATAGGTCAGAGCTGTGGTGGTCATTCAACTAAAATTCATCTTGCGGTTGATAGTGGTGGTTTGCCTATTTGTTTTGAGCTTTCTGAAGGACAACGACATGATATCACTTATGCAGAAAACCTAGTTGAAAAACTCGATGAAGTGAATATAGTGATAGCCGATAAAGGTTATAACAGCGAGCCTTTTCGGTGCTTTGTTCGTCAAAAAAGCGGACGAACGGTGATTGCTAAACGTAATTATGGTAAGGATATAGATAAAAGCAGTATAGATAGGTGCCTTTATCGCTATCGTCATTTAGTCGAGAATGCCTTTGCTAGAATCAAGCAATATCGTCAAATATCAACTAGATACGATAAGTTAGAAAGGAATTATGCCAGTATGGTATCACTGGCATTTATGTTAATGTGGCTGCCAATGTATTGTTGAGCAATTTATGTACAGTAAAGATCAACAGCCCCTAATATTTTTTTGATATAGATAATTTTTTGTGTCGTAAAAACTAGCTAATTCACTCATCTAATGTTGCTTCGCCTACTCCAAAATGTTTAGCTAACTCGCCAATAAAAAGGTAGGCATTGGTTAAGGCACAATTTACCAATTGTTGTTTTAAACTGTCCTTTAAATTTTTTAACTATAATATGTTTCCCTCTATGATTTTTTGTGATATTTGTTCATTTTTAGGACAAATATCAATCTTTTATAAATAATTAACCAAGTACCTATTATTTTATAAAATTTTGTGGTAAAAAGTGGGGTTAAGTGGTAAAAATAGGGTTGTTTATTAACACGTTGATTTCTATTGATTAAAAACTAATGAGAAATTAATAAATAATGGTGCATTTATGTTTAGCGGTGCAATTTCAATCAATTTAGATAATAAAGGGCGGTTAGCTATTCCTACTCGTTACCGTGAATTTTTATCTGAAGGTATGGTTTGCACAATTGGTTTATATCATCCTTGCTTGACACTTTATTCAATGTCTGAGTGGAAATGCATAGAACAACAACTTGCAACATTATCAACAATTGTTGAAGCTGAACGTAGAATTAAGAGATTGTTATTGGGATATGCGATCGAGTGTCTGATGGATAATTCAGGACGGATTTTATTGCCACCTACATTACGTACTTATGCAAAATTAGAAAAAAATACAATGTTTGTTGGTCAATCTAATAAATTTGAAATTTGGGATGAGACAATTTGGTATCAACAAATAAGCGACGATATTGCTGCGTTACCCACAGATATTGAAAGTTTATCAGATAATTTAAAAAGTTTAACTATTTAATAAGAGTAAAAGATTAATGGATTATCAACATACAACAGTATTATTAAACGAAGCTGTAGAAGCATTAAATATAAAAAAAGATGGCATTTATGTTGATGGTACTTTTGGGCGAGGAGGTCATTCTCGTTTAATACTTGAACAACTTGGAGCACAAGGACGATTGATTGCTATTGATCGTGATGAGCTTGCTGAGCAAGCCGCGTTGCAGATAGAGGATTCAAGATTTACTTTTATTCGTGGAGAGTTTTCAAATATATATCAATATATTAGTGAATTAGAGCTATTGGGTAAAATTAATGGTGTTTTGTTAGACCTCGGTGTTTCATCACCACAACTTGATGATCCCGAAAGAGGATTTTCTTTTATGCGTGATGGGCCGCTTGATATGAGGATGAATAACCATAAAGGTTTGACAGCAAGTGAATGGTTACTCAGCAGTGACGAAGAAAATATTACATGGGTATTAAAGACATTCGGTGAAGAGAAATTTGCCAAACGCATTGCTCGAGCGATCGTGGAACAGAATAAAGTTTCACCAATCACCCGTACATTGGAGTTGGCTAATTTAATTGAAAAAGCAACACCAAGAAAAGATAAAAACAAGCATCCCGCTACACGCAGTTTTCAAGCTATTCGTATTTATATTAATAGTGAATTGGAAGAAGTTGAGCAAGCATTAAATAGTAGTTTATCTTTTCTTGCTAACCAAGGAAGGCTGGCAGTTATTAGCTTTCACTCTTTGGAAGATAGAATTGTAAAGCAATTTATTAACAAGCAAAGTAAAGGCCCGAATTTACCAACTCGATTACCATTAACAGAGCAACAAATTAAACAATATGGTAGTGTTAAATTAAAATCTCTTGGCAAAATTAAGCCAAGTACTATTGAAATTAATAATAACCCACGTTCTAGAAGCGCAATATTAAGGGTAGCAGAAAGAAAAAATGGATAGTAACCAAAACAATGATACTTTTCGAGAAAAAATCTATATTGATAAAGATATTCAAAAAAGACCAAGCAAAAGCTTATTTGGTTTAATTGTTTGTGATTTGTTTGGCCACCAAAAAATTTCGTTGTTATTATTTACCATGATTATTATTTCTGCTGGCGCTGTACTAATAATAACTCAACAGGTTCGCAAACAATTATTTGAACGTGAGCAACTTTTGTTAGAACAGGATGTTTTAGAGAGTGAATGGCGGAATTTGGTCATTGAGGAAAATGTACTTGCTGATCCAAAACGTGTTGAAGAAAAAGCTAAGAATCAATTAGGTATGTCTTATGTGACACCACAAAATGAAACAGTTATTGTGATAAAGAGTAAATAATGAAACCTGCCACTAAACATCAAAAAGATAAAGTTAAAAAGGCTGTAAAGGTAAATAAAGCCAATAAACTGAATAGTAAAAAACAGTTTTTTACACTGAATCGTTTTTACATTGTATATGGTTTTATTATTTTTGCGATTATTTGTCTTATTGTTCGAATGGCATTATTGCAAATTATTGAGCCCGATAAACTTATTGCTGAAGGTAATAAGCGTTCTATTCGTCACCAAGAAATGGATGCGCCAAGAGCTATGATTACTGATCGTAATGGTCGGGCATTAGCAGTAAGTGTGCCAATGTTTGATGTTTGGGCAGATCCTAAAATCGTAGTACAAAAAGGTGGTGTTAAAGCAGATGATATCAGGTGGCAAGGGTTAGCCAAAACGTTAAATATCCCCATGTCAATATTACAACAAAAACTAGGCAACCCATCAATGCGATTTGTTTATTTGTCTAAACAAGTAACACCAACAATATCTGACTATTTAAAAAAACTGAAATTACCGGGAATATCATTTGCAAAAACATCTAAACGTTATTATCCAGCGGCAGAAAATATAGCTCAATTGATTGGTTTAACAGACATTGATGAAAATGGTACTGAAAAGGGATCTGAGGGTATCGAAAAAAGTTTTAATAAGTGGTTAATTGGAGAATCAGGGCAAAGAATAGTTAGGCGTGACAGAGTAGGTCGTGTTATTGAAGAATTAGAGCGGACAGAAAGTGAAACAGCATCAGATCTAACATTAAGTATTGATGAACGGTTACAATCTTTAGTTTATAGTGAATTAAGTCAGGCGGTTGAATTTAATAAGGCTGATAGTGGTACTGCGGTTTTAATTGATGTACATACCGGTGAGATTTTAGCGATGGCAACCAGTCCATCTTATAATCCTAATAACCGTTCATCAATTGATTATAGTTTATTGAGAAATAGAGCTGTTACCGATGCATTTGAGCCGGGCTCTACAGTAAAACCTTTAGTTGTGATGGCGGCTTTAGAGAAAAAAATTGCAGATTTGAATACTATTGTTGATACCAGACCATTTTTAGTAAATCGTTATGAAATTAAAGATGTATCATATCAAAAATCATTGAATTTGGCTGGTATTTTAGAAAAATCAAGTAATGTAGGTGTAAGTAAATTAGCCTTACAAATGCAGCCTAATGAGCTTGTTGAATATTATAGTCGTTTTGGATTAGGGCAACCTACTGGGTTGGGTTTGGGCGGTGAAGTTAGTGGTTCAATTGCAGCTGATAGAACCCGAAAGTGGGCAGATATTGAGAGAGCAACTTTTGCTTTTGGATATGGATTAAGTGTGACTCCTCTACAATTAGCAAGGGCTTATGCAACTATTGGTAGTTATGGGGTTTATCGTCCTGTTTCTATTTTAAAAGTGACTGAACCTGTTAAAGGCGAGCGAGTTGTACAAGAAAAAATAGCTAAAACAGTAGTTCAATTAATGGAAGCGGTTGCAGTGACAGGTGGTGGGACCAAGGCATCTGTTCCTAGCTATAGTGTGGGTGTAAAAACAGGTACAGCTAAGAAATTATCTGGCGGACGTTATGTCAATCAATATCTTGCTTATACTGCAGGTATCGCACCAGCAACAGGGCCAAAATATTCATTGGTTGTTGTTATTGATAATCCTAAAGCTGGTCAATATTATGGTGGCTCAGTTTCAGCTCCTGTATTTAGTCGTATTATGGGGGGCGTGTTAAGAACGATGAATGTTCAGCCTGACCGCCAAGTTGATGGACAAATGATTATTTATTAATAGGTAAAAAATGATAGCTACAAGCACGTTTAAAACATTATTTGAATTATTAGGCGGGGACCGAAATTTAGAAATAGACGATTTTCCGCTTAGTCATTTACGTATTGATAGTCGTAACGTGAAGAAAAATGATGTTTTTGTTGCTATAAAGGGACATTCTGTTGATGGCCGTTCATTCATCCCTCAAGCTATTTCAGCGGGTGCAGTCGCGGTGCTAGTTGAAACAAATAGCAAATTAAATGATTTAAAAATAGATTATCTTGAGCATGATAATAAATTTGTAATCCCACAAATTAGTGTTTTTCAACTTTCACGGCGTTTATCATTGATTGCTAATGATTTTTATCATTTCCCTTCTAAAAAATTATCTGTTATTGGTGTAACCGGAACAAATGGAAAAACAACTGTTACACAACTCATTGCTCAATGCACAACATTACTCAATGATAAAACGGCAATTTTAGGCACCATTGGTAATGGTATTTATAATCAACTTGAACCAGCTGTAAATACAACAGCATCGGCAATAGATATACAATCTTTGTTAGCTGATTTTGTAAAAAAACAGGTAAAAGTTGTAGCGATGGAAATTTCTTCTCATGGACTTGTGATGAATCGAGTTAAAGGTTTAAATTGTGCGGCAACAGTATTTACCAATTTGAGTCGTGATCATCTTGATTATCATAAAACTATGAGTAAATATGCAAAAGCAAAATGGTCATTATTTAGCCCTGATGAAAAAGAAAGGCTAGTTGAAACTTCAGGTAAATCGATTATTAATTATGATGATAAATATGGTAAACGATGGATTGAAAAGCTTTCACATGTGACAGCTGTATCATGCCAACCGAAATCATTACGTCGGTTAAAAGCTTTAAATAGATCTTATGTCGGTGCTTCTATGATCGAATATTATGATAAAGGCGCTAAAATTCATATGGAATCAAGTTGGGGGAATGCCATTATCAATAGTCGATTATTAGGTGAATTTAATGTTTCTAACTTATTACTATCTATTGCTACATTACTAACGCTTAATTACCCGTTTTTTGCTGTAGTAAATATGGCTTGCTTCCTCAAGCCGATTTGTGGTCGGATGGAAGTGTTACATGAAAAAAATAGTCCTACAGTCATTGTTGATTATGCGCATACTCCAGATGCATTACAAAAGGCATTACAAGCAAGCCGAATCCACTGTCAAGGAACGTTATGGGTTATTTTTGGTTGTGGGGGTGATAGAGATACTGGGAAAAGGCCATTAATGGCAGAAATTGCGGAACAATTTGCTGACAAAATTGTGCTAACTAATGATAACCCCCGAACCGAAGATGAAATAAAGATTATTCACGATATTCAACAAGGTTTACATTCTACTGACAACATACAAATAATCCCTGATAGAATTCAGGCTATTACACAAACATTATCGAAAGCTGAAATTAATGATGTGATTTTAATTGCAGGTAAAGGTCATGAAGATTATCAAATAATTGGCAAAACCAAATATCACTATTCTGATCAAGAAACAGTGAAACAGCTTTTAGGAGTAGAGAATCGATCATGATTCCTTTAAAAATCAAAAAAATAAAAGAAGTTGTGAATGGTAAGTCTTATTATATTCAAGATGAAAATAAGATTATTGATTCTATTTGTACCGATTCAAGAAAAATCACCCCACAGTCACTGTTTATTGCATTAGCTGGTGATAATTTTGATGGGCATAAGTTTGCTTCACAGACGATAAAAGATGGTGCTATTGTGGCTATTGTTAATCATAAAATAGATGATGCTTTAATACCACAAATAGTCGTCAATGATACTCGGCAATCACTAGGACAAATTGCCGCTTTTATTCGAGAACAAAGCAAAGCTAAAATTGTTGCTTTAACGGGCTCCTCAGGAAAGACTTCCGTTAAAGAAATGACTGCGTCAATTTTACAACATTGTGGGCAAACACTTTACACGCAAGGTAATTTTAATAACGATATTGGTGTACCATTAACATTATTTCGCTTAACCGAGCAAGACCAATTTGCAGTGGTAGAGTTAGGTGCTAATCATATTGGCGAAATTGCTTATACAACCAAGATAGTTAAACCGCAAAGCGCTTTAATTAATAATATTGCCGAGGCCCATATTGAAGGTTTTGGTTCACTTGACGGCGTGGCAACGGCTAAAGGTGAAATTTTTGCAGGCTTACCTCAAAATGGCATTGCTATCATTAATTTAGATAGTTGCTCTGATAGATGGTTTACTCAGCTAACAAACAAAAAAGTTTGGACTTTTTCATTAGCAAATTCATCAGCAGATTTTTATGCTAGTAATATTCAACATACTGAAAGTACGACCTTTACATTGCATACGCCAAAAGGTGAATGCTCAATTCTCTTACCGCTAGTTGGATTGCATAATGTGTCAAATGCGATCGCTGCATCCGCTTTAGCAATTTCTGTTGGTGCAAATTTGGATCAAATTAGAAACGGTTTAACAACTTTAAAACCAGTAAAAGGTCGATTATATCCAATAAGATTAAACCAAACTCAATTAATTTGGGATGATTCTTATAACGCCAACGTTGGGTCAATGTCAGCGGCAGTTAAGGTATTAGCAAAACAACCAGGGTATCGAGTTTTAGTCGTTGGTGATATGGGGGAACTTGGTAATGAGGCTGAAAAATATCATCGACAAATCGGCGAGCTTGCTTATCAAGAAAAGCTAGATTGTGTCGTTAGTGTCGGTAAATTAAGTCAATATATTAGTCAGTATAGTGGTGTAGGTTATCATTTTAATAATAAACAAGATGCAGTAAATTTTCTGTTAATGCTCTTAAATCAACATCCCTCTTTAACAATGTTAGTTAAAGGTTCGCGTAGTGCGAAAATGGAAGAGCTTATCGAAAAAATTCAAATTGAACAACTCAAAATGAGTCAGGATTAAAATTATGTTGGTGTGGATATCAGAATATTTAGTTAAACATTTTAGCTTTTTTAATGTTATTTCTTATTTAACAGTAAGAGCAATTTTAGCGTTGTTAACCTCATTGTTAATTTCATTAATAATGGGACAAAAAGTTATTGATTGGTTACAAAAATTACAAATTGGCCAAGTTGTTCGCCATGATGGACCTGAATCTCATTTAAGTAAAAAAGGTACACCAACAATGGGTGGTACATTAATTCTTGCATCAATTTCGATATCGGTATTTTTATGGGCAGATCTTCGTAATCCTTATGTTTGGCTGGCATTATTTGTATTAATTGGCTATGGAATTATTGGTTTTGCTGACGATTATTTAAAAGTTATTCGTAAAAATACAGCGGGTCTTATTGCAAGATGGAAGTATTTTTGGCAATCAGTCATTGCATTAATTGTTGCTTTTGGTCTTTATGTTTATGGAAAAGATAGTTCAGTAACTGTACTAGTTGTGCCTTTTTTTAAAGATGTTATGCCACAGTTAGGATTATTATTTATTCTTTTTACCTATATTGTCATTGTCGGTGCTGGCAATGCTGTTAATCTAACCGATGGACTTGATGGACTAGCCATTATGCCAACAGTCTTTGTTGCTGCTGGTTTTGCTCTAGTATCTTGGGCAACAGGTAATGTTAATTTTGCTGCTTACTTACATATTCCTTATATTAAATTTGGTGGTGAATTGATGATTGTCTGTACAACAATTATTGGTGCTGGGTTAGGTTTTCTATGGTTTAATACTTATCCTGCTATGGTTTTTATGGGGGATGTTGGATCGCTTGCATTGGGAGGGGTATTTGGCATTATCGCTGTTTTATTACGACAAGAATTCCTATTATTGATAATGGGAGGCATATTTGTTGTAGAAACATTATCAGTAATTTTGCAAGTTGGTTCATATAAATTACGAGGTAAACGGATATTTAAAATGGCACCGATTCATCATCATTATGAACTAAAAGGTTGGCCAGAGCCTCGTGTTATTGTACGTTTTTGGATTATTTCATTAATGTTGGTATTAATTGGTTTATTAACTTTGAAATTACGTTAATTTAAAAACAGCTCAGGATTGAATCATGGTTAGCTATCAGGGTAAAAATATTGTTATTGTTGGATTAGGTATCACTGGTCTTTCTTGTGTGAATTATTTTCTTGCTCAAAATATTATCCCAAAAGTAATCGATACTCGTTTAAAGCCGCAAGGATTAGAACAATTAGATAATCGAATTAATTATCACTTGGGAGATTTAAAAATTGATTGGTTGCTAAATGCCGATTTAATTATCGTTAGCCCAGGCATTCCATTATCAACTCCTGAATTACAAAAAGCTGCAGAAAAAGGTGTTGAAATTATAGGTGATATTGAACTTTTTTGTCGTGAAGTTAATGCCAAATCTAATAAAAAAATTGTTGCTATTACTGGCGCAAATGGTAAAACTACTGTTACTACATTAATTGGTGAAATCATTAAGTCAGCAGGTATTAGCGTTGGTGTTGGTGGTAATATAGGACAGCCTGCATTATCTTTATTAACCGAAGATTGCGATATATATGTTCTTGAACTATCGAGTTTTCAGCTAGAAACCACTTATAGTTTAAAAGCGACAGTTGCAACAATTTTAAATATTTCAGAAGACCATATGGATCGTTATCCTCTTGGTTTAATGCAATATGTTAAGGCTAAGCATCGTATTTATCATAATGCAAAATACTGTGTTATTAACCATGATGACCAATTAACCATTCCAACAGATAAACAAAGCGATAGAGTTTCATTTGGTATTGATAAAGGTGATTATCATTTAGATAACCACTACGAGTATTTGATTGCACAAGATCAACCTGTGCTAGCAACAAAAGCGATGAAATTAACTGGATGTCATAACTATCTTAATGCATTAGCGGCTTTAGCGATAGCAGATAAATTAAAAATTTCACGACAAGCAAGCATTGCAACAATTGCTTCATTTCATGGTTTACCACATCGGTTTGAATTAGTGTTGGAAAAAAATGGCGTAAAGTGGATTAATGATTCTAAAGCAACCAATGTTGGTAGCACTGAAGCCGCGTTAAATAGTGTAGTTTGCAAAGGGAAATTATATTTATTATTAGGTGGAGACGGAAAATCTGCTGACTTTTCGCCATTAATCCCTTGCTTAAAAAATAGGAATATTGAGGTTTTTTGTTTTGGGCGAGATCGTTATTTACTTAGTAAATTGGCTCCCAATATAACAACAATCACAGAGACAATGGCTGAATCAATGCAAATTATTGCTAAAAAAGTGGTGTCAAATGATGTGGTTCTGCTTTCCCCTGCTTGTGCAAGTTTAGATCAGTTTAAGAATTATGTTGAACGCGGAAAACAGTTTGCACAACTTGCTGACCAATATACTCAAGGGGCTAGGATATGACATTATTTTGGTTAAAAAAACAAGTTAATCCACATATCCCATTTGACAATCAGTTACTCTGGACAGTGCTTAGTTTAATGACCTTTGGCTTAATAATGGTAACATCGTCTTCGATGTCATTTAATGACAGTAATCCATTCTTTTATACACAACGAGAGCTTATTCAGTTAGGAATATCGCTATTTTTTATGTCTATTACGTTGTATATTCCGATGCAACGCTGGCAACAGTTTGGTTCAGTGTTACTGATCATTGCTATTATTATGTTAATTGTCGTATTGGGTATAGGCTCTTCAATAAACGGTGCATCGCGTTGGATACCTTTAGGAGTATTTAATTTTCAGCCCGCGGAGCTTTCAAAATTAGCGTTATTTTTATTTTTAGCTGGTTATTTATCGCGTAAATCTGAAGAAGTACAAAGTGGATTTTGGGGTTTTTTTAAACCAATGGTTGTTATGGCTGTACTCTCTATTTTGTTACTTAAGCAACCCGATTTAGGTACTGTTATCGTTTTATTTATGGTAACTATTGGTATTCTATTTATTGCTGGTGCCCAATTGTGGCAATTTATTGCTATTTTGCTAACTGGTGTTGGTGCAGTGATTTGTTTGATTTTATACGAGGCTTACCGTTTAACTCGGCTGTTAACCTTTCTTGACCCTTGGCAAGATGCAACTGGATCCGGTTATCAATTAGTTGCCTCATTAATGGCAATTGGTAGTGGAGGAGTTACGGGACAAGGTATGGGAAATTCTATTCTGAAATTAGGTTATTTACCTGAATGTCATACCGATTTTATTTTTTCAATTATTTCTGAAGAGTATGGATATATAGGTGTAGTTGCTTTATTGTCATTACTTTTCTTTTTGACATTCAAAGCGCTTGCAATTGGTTATCGAGCGCTTAATGAGGGGTTATTGTTTTCGGGTTATTTAGCCTGTGAAATTGGAATATGGTTTGGTTTTCAAACATTTGTTAATGTTGGTGTTACATCTGGTATGTTACCAACTAAAGGATTAACATTACCATTTATTAGTTATGGCGGTTCAAGCCTTATTGTGATGAGTATTGCGGTTGCAATATTACTCAGAATAGATTTTGAATTTAGGCAACAACAAGCGCAAGCAAGAATAAGGTTAGTTAAATAATGAAAAAATTATTAGTTATGGCAGGAGGAACTGGCGGACATGTCTTTCCCGGTATTGCTGTTGCGCATTATTTGATGAAGCAAGGTTGGCAAGTAAGATGGTTAGGTACTGCTGATCGTATGGAAGCACATCTCGTCCCTGAAAATGGTATTGAGATCGATTTTATCGAAATATCAGGGTTACGAGGAAAAGGTGTGATGGCATTATTAAAAGCACCTTATAAAATTCTAAAAGCAGTTTTACAAGCACGAAAAATTTTGAAAGCCTATCGTCCAGACGTTGTTTTAGGTATGGGCGGATATGTTTCTGGTCCTGGAGGGATTGCAGCAAAAACACTCGGCATACCGGTTGTATTACATGAACAAAATGGTATAGCAGGTTTAACTAACAAGTGGCTAGCTAAAATTGCGACTAAAGTTTTGCAAGCATTTCCTAGTGCTTTTCCTAACGCTGAAGTCGTAGGTAATCCTGTACGTAGTGATCTTTTAACTGTTGTAAAACCCGAAGAAAGGTTCAAAGATCGTAATGGACCAATCAGAGTGTTAGTCATGGGAGGAAGTCAAGGTGCGAAGATTATCAACGATATTGTGCCCCAAGTGATATCTAAATTATCAGATGAATATGTGGTATGGCATCAAACGGGTAAAGGAATGTTAAATTCGGTAATGCAGTCTTATCAAAATTGCGATATGACTAATAATAAAGTGACTGAGTTTATAACTGATGTTACAGATGCATACAATTGGGCAGATATTGTGATTTGTCGTAGTGGAGCATTAACTGTTAGTGAAATCGAAGTCGTTGGTATTGGTGCTATTTTTGTTCCGTTTATGCATAAAGATCGTCAGCAATTTTGGAATGCAAAATCATTAGCGGATATAGGTGCTGCGGATATAATAGAACAACCAAATTTTAACGTTGAATCATTATCAAAGTTACTATTAAATTTAAATCGCGACAAGTTATTAGAAATGGCAATTAAAGCTAAAAGTTTATCTATTGTAAATTCAACAGAGAAAGTAGCGGAATCCCTTAACTCAGTGATAAAATAATTAGCTTTTGGTATGATTATGTAATAATTTTGTAAAAAAAAACTTCTGTTTATGTGGATATTTGAGTCAATGACTTGTTTGGACTAAAAAAATAACTAGGATACGAATGTTCAACGGTGATATGACAAGGTACACTAAACAACAAAGAATGATTAGGAGTTCGATAGTGAATACAAAGGAATTAGCTAAATTAAGAGCCATTATTCCTGAAATGAAACGAGTCAAGCATATTCACTTTGTGGGTATTGGTGGCGCTGGTATGGGTGGCATAGCTGAAGTTCTAGCCAATGAAGGCTATGAAATTAGTGGTTCAGATATTGCTGAAAATGCTGTGACTCAACATTTAGAAATGTTAGGTGCGAAAATTGTTATTGGCCATGCTGCTGAAAATGTGATTGATTCAAGTGTTGTCGTTATATCTTCTGCTATTTCACAAGACAACATTGAAGTAGTTGCTGCACGTGAAGCTCGCATACCAGTGATTCAACGAGCGGAAATGTTGGCAGAATTAATGCGTTTTCGCTATGGAATCGCTATTGCCGGTACACATGGTAAAACTACTACGACAGCTATGGTTACAGCTATTTATGCCGAAGCAAAACTTGACCCAACTTTTGTCAATGGAGGTTTGGTTAAAGCAGCTGGAACTCATGCACAATTGGGTAGTAGTCGTTATTTTATTGCCGAAGCAGATGAAAGTGATGCATCGTTTCTTCATTTGCAGCCAATGGTCTCTATTATAACAAATATCGAACCAGACCATATGGATACTTATCAAGGTAGTATTGATAATCTTAAACAGACATTTATTTCATTTTTACGTAACCTTCCATTTTATGGTTTAGCTATTATGTGTTATGACGATACCATTAATCGTGAATTATTGCCGATTGTTGGACGTAAAGTCATTACTTATGGGTTTAGTGAAGAAGCTGATGTAGTTATTAAAAATTATCGTCAAGAACGAGGGGTTAGTTATTACACGGTGTGCCGCCCAGATCGCCAAGATTTAAATATTGAGTTAAATGCACCAGGTAAACATAACGCTTTAAATTCAGCAGCTGCAATTATTGCTGCAACCGAAGAGGGTATTGATGATGAATCAATTATAAATGCATTAGCTAAATTTGCTGGTACTAGTCGACGTTTTGATTTATTAGGTGTTTTTCCTCATGCTGATGGTGGAGATATTATGATGGTTGATGATTATGGTCATCATCCAAGTGAAGTCAATGCCACTATTCAAGCTGCTAGAAATGGTTGGCCTGATCGTCGCTTAGTTATGTTATTTCAACCACATCGATATACACGAACTCGCGATTTATTTGATGACTTTGCACAAGTACTTTCTCAAGTCGATGCTCTTGTGATGTTAGATGTCTATTCTGCGGGTGAACAGCCTATTGCTGGGGCTGATAGCCGATCTTTATGTCGTTCAATTCGTAATCGAGGTAAAGTTGACCCTATTTATGTTTCTGATTTAGAAATCTTACCTGAGATTATGGAAGAGATATTGCAAGGTGGCGATTTATTATTAACACAAGGAGCTGGTAGTGTTGGTCGTATAGCGCGCCAATTAACCAAAACTCAATTATCTTCAAAAGAGGTTTTATAAAAATGGTTGATAAAGTGGCTGTATTGTATGGCGGTACCTCTGCCGAAAGAGAAGTATCACTTAAGTCAGGAAAAGCTGTACATGCAGGATTATTGGCAAATGGTATTGATGCGCATCTTATTGATACTAAATATCATCCGATTACCAATTTAAAGGAAGAAGGATTCACAAAAGCTTTTGTTATTCTGCACGGACGTGGTGGAGAAGACGGTATTGTTCAAGCAATTTTGACCTATCAAAATATCCCTTATACAGGTAGTGATGTTTTGTCATCAGCATTAACAATGGATAAATTAAAAACTAAATTAGTTTGGAAATCGCTTAATTTACCTGTTGCTGATTATGTTATGGTAGAAAGATCGCAATCAATTGATACAAATGCTATTGTTAAGCAACTTGGTTTACCATTGTTTGTTAAACCAAGTCATGAAGGTTCAAGCGTAGGTATGGCTAGAGTTAATGAAGCATCTGAATTAGAAGTCGCCATTAACGCAGCTTTTAAATATGATAGTGTTGTGATGGTTGAGTCATTTTTAGCAGGCTCTGAATTTACAGTGGCTATTGTAGGTGAAGAAGTTTTACCATCAATTCATATTAAACCTACAAGCAAATTTTATGATTATGATGCTAAATATTTATCTGATACGACTCAGTATTTTTGTCCAAGTGGTTTATCAGATGATAAAGAACAAGAAATTCGTCAATTAGCCTTGGATGCTTATAAAGCTGTAGGGTGTCGAGGATGGGGAAGAGTTGATATTATGTTTAATGCTAATCAAAAACCATTCTTACTGGAAGTCAATACTGCTCCAGGTATGACGGATCATAGCTTGGTTCCAATGGCTGCAAAACAACATGGCTGGTCGTTTAATGAGCTTGTTGTCAGAATTTTAAATTTGGCAACGTTATAATTGGCCCTTATTGTTATGAAACAAGTTAGACAGGCGGCGCATAGACGAGAAGATAAAAATAAAAGGCGGCTGCTTATCTTTCGTAATACAGAGCAATTAGTAGGCTTTTTGTTCTTAATTATGATCATCCTTATTAGTATTTGGGTTGTTAAAAGCTTTAAAAATTGGATGGATGATCCCGAACAAATGGTATTGTCGCAATTAACATTAAGCGGGGAACACACTTATACAACTGAGGACGATCTTAGGGAAGCTATTTTAGGATTAGGATTGCCTAATACCTACATTGGACAAGATGTTAATGATATTCAACAAGAAGTAATGCGATTTCCGTGGGTTAAGCAAACGAGTGTACGTAAACAGTGGCCAGATAGGTTAATTGTTTATGTTGAAGAATATAAACCAGTTTTTTATTGGAATGACCTATTTTTACTTGATGAGAATGGTAATGTTTTTAGCGTGCCACTTGACCGTATTACTGAATTACAATTGCCAAGACTATATGGTCCTGAAGGTAAAGCTAAATCGGCGTTAGAAACTTATTATAAATTAGAGAATCTTTCTAAAAAATTAGCGAACAATCAGTTGGCATTACATATTAAAGCAGCGATAACAGATGAGCGTAATGCATGGCAATTGATGGTAAAACAGTGTGTATCTGGTTTTTGTCTTGAAAATCAGGAAATAAAGTTGTTGTTAGGTAATGAAAATATTGAACAGCGATATCAACAATTTATTAAATTATTTCCAGAAATTCAATCAAGAGTCCCAGAAAATGAAAGAATAGTGGTAGCTGATTTACGTTATGAAAATGGTATTTCAGTACAAAGAGAAAAATTGGTGCAGTAAGGAATAAATTAAGGCTGGAGTATGAAAGCAACAGAAAAAAAATTGGTTGTTGGGCTAGAAGTTGGTACATCCAAAGTACTTGCCCTTGTTGGTGAAGTTCTTCCTGATGGTATTGTTAATATTATTGGTGTGGGACATTGTCCATCAAAAGGGGTTGATAAAGGTGGTGTGAATGATTTAGAGTCCGTCGTTAAATCAATCCAACGAGCAGTTGATCAAGCTGAACTTATGGCTGATTGTCAAATATCTTCAGTATATTTAAGCCTTTCTGGTAAACATATCCGCTGTCAAAATGAAATAGGTATGGTACCAATAGCGGATGAAGAAGTTACTGCAGAAGATGTAGATAATGTTGTTCATACCGCAAAATCAGTCAGGATTTTAGATGAGCACCGTATTTTACATGTCATTGCGCAAGAATATTCCATCGATTTACAAGAAGGTATTAAAAATCCTATTGGCCTATCTGGGGTAAGAATGAAGGCCAAAGTGCATTTAGTTACCTGTCATAATGATATGGCTAGAAATATTGTTAAAGCCGTCGAGCGTTGCGGATTGAAAGTGGATCAACTGATTTTTTCTGGATTGGCTTCTAGCTATGCAGTTTTAACGGATGATGAAAAAGAACTCGGTGTCTGCGTAATTGATATAGGTGGTGGTACAATGGATGTAACGGTTTATACTGGTGGTGCTTTACGCCATTCTGTTGTCATTCCTTATGCAGGTAATGTTGTTACTAGTGATATTGCTTATGCGTTTGGTGCACCGCCAATGGATGCAGAAAATATTAAGATTCGTTATGGGTGTGCTGTGGGTTCACTAATTGGCAAAGATGAAGTCATCGATGTACCAAGTGTTGGTGGAAGGCCGTCTAGATCATTACAACGACAAACACTTGCCGATGTTATTGAACCTCGCTATTCGGAACTGCTTTCGTTGGTACAAAAAGAGTTACTTGCATTGCAAGAAGAGCTTAAAAAACAAAATGTCAAATATCAATTAGCGGCAGGTATTGTTTTAACTGGTGGTGCAGCTCAAATAAAAGGAATGGTAGAGTGTGCCGAAAAAGTTTTTCAAAATCAAGTTCGTATCGGGCAACCACTAAATATATCAGGCTTAACCGATTATGTACAAAAACCTTATTGTTCAACAACTATAGGGCTATTACATTATGGAAAACAAAGTTTATTAAGTGATGATTCAAAAGACAGTAATAAATCATCATTAAAAGGGATAGCTAAACGATTGACCGGTTGGTTTAAAAAAGAGTTTTAGCTAGTATATTTCAAGAACTTCGTGGACATTGTAGACGATTATCTGTACAATGTTCCAAGATCGTAAATTTGGAGATAAGTTATGTTTGAGCCTATGGTTGCAGATGATGAACCAGCAGCAGTCATTAAAGTTATTGGTGTCGGTGGTGGCGGCGGTAATGCTGTCGAGCATATGATTGCTGAACATATTGAAGGTGTTGAGTTTTTTGCGGCAAATACCGATGCGCAGGCATTAAAAAGAATTAAGGTAGGTCAAACTATCCAAATCGGAACTAATGTCACTAAAGGGCTTGGCGCAGGTGCTAATCCAGAAGTTGGTAGAAATTCTGCTGAAGAAGATCGTGAGGTTATTCGTAGTGCTATTGAAGGTGCGGACATGGTCTTTATCGCAGCAGGAATGGGCGGGGGAACAGGAACAGGTGCTGCCCCAGTTGTTGCGGAAATAGCAAAAGAATTAGGTATTCTAACAGTTGCTGTTGTTACTAAGCCTTTTGGCTTTGAAGGTAAAAAGCGTATGGCTTTTGCTGAACAAGGCATTTCAGAGTTAGCAAAGCATGTTGATTCTCTGATTACTATTCCAAATGACAAGCTTTTAAAAGTATTAGGTCGAGGTGTTAAATTACTTGACGCTTTTGCAGCTGCTAATGGTGTTTTAAAAGGTGCAGTACAAGGTATTGCTGAACTTATTACTAAACCGGGTCATATCAATGTTGACTTTGCTGACGTAAGAACAGTGATGTCTGAAATGGGATATGCTATGATGGGATCTGGTCGAGCTAGTGGTGATAATCGAGCAGAAGAAGCTGCTGAAATGGCGATTTCTAGCCCTTTACTTGAAGATATCGATTTATCTGGTGCTCGAGGCGTATTAGTCAATGTAACCGCAGGGTTAGATCTTGGCTTAGAAGAATTTGAAACAGTAGGTAGCACAGTTAGAGCATTTGCTTCTGACAATGCGACAGTGGTTGTTGGTACAACTTTTGACCCAGATATGTCTGATGAAATTCGAGTAACAGTGGTTGCAACTGGTATTGGTATGGATAAGCGTTCAGAAGTTAAAATTCCTAAACCTGTACCACGTAATGAATTATTTGCTCAAAATAATACGCTGGGACAACAAGAGGAAAAATTGGCTAAAGTTGTTAATGAACCAACAGCTTCTTCTATTGAAGATCATAAAATTTTAGATATTCCTGCTTTCATCCGTAAGCAAGCGAATTAAAGTTGAACTTATTTGATTTTTTATTGTCAAAGTCAATAGGAAATACAAGTAAAAAAGTAGGTGCAAAGTGAAACAAAGAACATTAAAAAAGACTATTCAAGCAACTGGTGTTGGTTTACATACTGGCAAGAAAGTTACTTTGACATTACGTCCTGCGCCTGAAAACACAGGTATTATTTATCGTCGTACTGATTTAAATCCATATGTGGATTTTCCTGTAGATGCAAAATCAGTGCGCGACACAATGCTTTGTACTTGTTTAGTAAACGAAGACAATGTTCGTATTTCAACTGTTGAGCATATCAATTCTGCTTTAGCAGGGTTAGGTATTGATAATCTTATTATTGAAGTTAATGCCCCTGAAATACCAATTATGGACGGTAGTGCAAGTCCTTTTGTTTATTTGTTGCTTGATGCAGGTATTGCCGAACAAAATGCGCTTAAAAAGTTTTTGCGCGTAAAAGAACTTGTTCGAGTTGAAAATGGTGATAAATGGGCAGAGGTAAGACCTTATAGTGGCTTTAGATTAGATTTCACTATTGATTTTCATCATCCTGCTATCGATAGCAGTTCGCAACGTTATCAATTAGATTTTTCGTCTGAATCGTTTATTCGCCAGATCAGCCGTGCAAGAACTTTTGGTTTTATGCGTGATATCGAAGCGTTACAGTCTAAAGGTTTATGTTTAGGTGGTAGCTTAGATTGTGCAATTGTTGTTGATGATTATAAAGTACTTAATGAAGACGGTCTACGTTTTGAAGATGAGTTTGTACGTCACAAAATGCTTGATACTATTGGTGATTTATATATGAGCGGTCATAATATGATTGGTGAAGTAGTTTGTTATAAATCAGGTCATGCATTGAATAATCAATTATTGCAAGCATTGCTTGCTAAACAAGATGCATGGGAATATGTGACATTTACAGAAGAGCAAACTGTACCATTTGCGTTGGGTACTCAACAGCTTATTCTAGCGTAAAATCATAAGCAATATTGTTATAATTATAAACGCTCCTATTTTTAATGGGAGCGTTTTTATTTTATATTTAAAGAGATAATAATATGAATAATAGTCATTTTTTTGCTCATTTATCACGATTAAAACTAATTAACCGTTGGCCTTTAATGCGTAATGTAAGAACGGAAAATGTATCGGAGCATAGCTTACAAGTTGCTTTTGTTGCACATGCTTTAGCCATAATTAAAAACAAAAAATTTAATGGTGATGTGAATCCTGAGCGAATCGCATTATTAGCCATGTATCATGATGTTTCAGAAGTCATAACCGGTGACTTACCAACACCTACAAAGTATTATAATCCGCAAATCACGGTTGAATATAAAAAGATTGAAAAAATAGCACAACATAAACTTATTAATATGCTACCTAAAGAGTTACAAGATGACTTTAGAGCATTAATCGATGATGATTTTTATGCTGAAGCAGAAAAAAGTATCGTAAAACAGGCTGACGCATTATGTGCTTATCTTAAAACTATTGAAGAATTGAGTGCAGGTAATAATGAATTTAAATTGGCCGAACAACGTTTAAAAAAGACTTTATCTGAACGTAATAGTCCAGAAATGAACTACTTTTTGGATGTTTTTCTTCCAAGCTTTAGTTTATCATTAGATGAAATCACAATGGATAAATAGCTTTGCTACTTATGATAAATATAACGTTTAATAGCTTGACCTATTGATAGATAGGTCAGATGGCTTTCAAGTTCGCTTAACTTTTCTAAGTAATCAAGAATCATGCTCATAATATACTTCTTATATTGCTCATTGGTTTTAAACCATCACCAGTATAGTTATAGATACAAAAATCAGAAGATTAAGAAAGTTATTAAGCAAGAGGAATGATATAAATTGAAGTATAGTGTAATTTTGTTGAGGCGTTTTAAAATGCTAAAAACGTTTTAGTCATCCACGATTTTTTTTATCTTATTAAATAATAATATCAGAACATAGACTAAAACGTATGTGCTGCCTGAAACTTCCTTACGATCGGTTATTGGCGTAATAAACATTCTTGAATTTTATTAACTTCATTATTGAGTGCTTCAATAACTAAGTTAGGATGAGATCTTTCAAGTGTTTTTACATTTTCAAATCCATCATTAATCACAGACCCCGTATATTGTTGAGCTTGTTTAATGTTGCTGAATAGATAACGAATATCGTGTTGGTTACGAGTTGCTGTTAAAGTATAACTAACAAAATATTTAGCATGATATTGATAGTCCACGACAGCATTGGCGACAACATGATTACCTTCAACTAATTTGATTGTATCGCCACCATTAACCGTAATAGCTTGTTGGTTAGGCATATTCCAATATGGCCACCATTGTGAACCCAAATAGTTTTCATTACTTAACACAACGGGACTGTTATCCAGTTCTTGTGCAATACATAATGACAAAGATGAGTGTAGGGCGGTAATCGGTCGTGATGTGCTATATTTATTTAATATATCGACACCTGACGAATCTTTAGTGATTTCAGCGCCTTCTGTATGGTAAATTGACACCATTTTTTGAGATGCACAGCTAGTTAGAATAGTTAAAACAGCAAAATAACCAATTAACTTTTTCATACTACATCCTTTTTAAGTCTTATTAATTTTATTTTTTACTAACTGATTAGTTAATATTTAAAAATGATGAATACCAATTTCACTAAAGCCATCCTTGATAAGAAGATTGTTAATCTTCTTTACCACGGATCTTACGAGATAACCGTTTAAACCCATGAGTAAACTTCTTAATTGCCATTGCAAAAAAAGGAACTTTAATTTCAATTCCAAAACGCTCTTGTGCCTCGATCGCATCATTAGCTTTAGTTAACCATATAAAGCCTGAGTTAGTTAAATCAATTGCTTTGATTTTTCCTTCTGGCGTTAAAATAAAATTACCACCGTGCACATCATTAGATACTAAGTTATAGCTGTGAAGTTTTTCGATGCAGCTTTTGACTTGCTCACCATACTCTCTCATTTCTTCCCATTTTAGGCTGCGACCTTCAATAAAATTAAATATCATATAGTGACGTTTGGTTCTTTTGTCAAAAGCGACCAAATAAAGCTCATAAGCAATATCACATTTATCGAGCGATATTTTTGCCAGCTTACGAATTAAATTAAAATAAAAATCACCGGTTATTTTGGCAATGAGTTTACGTTCTAAACGGTGTTCAACGCCACCATCGATTTTAAAAATAAATTTTGTTTGATTATGATTAATTAAGTAAGTATATCGTTCTAATTTATCGCTTGGATCGAGCAATTCATGATGCCCTTCTTCGGACAAAAATTGGTCAAAAAGGTCTAGATAATTTATTTCATCATTTTGTATGTAAGCAAACGTCATTTCTCCACGTTCGGCTTCAATAATTTTTGCAAAGTTATTCAAATTTTATTATCCCAGAGTACATCAAAAAAGTTGGTTTATCTTAAACATTATCAGCATTAAAGTAAATGGAGCTGTAATGGTTAACAATGCGGTATTGTTAAATAATAGCTTCCTAAAAATCAAAAATATTAGTTAGGTGACCAAAATGATATTATGGATAAATTATTCACTTTATATTTTTTGTCGGTTATTTATGTCTAATAAAGTATCTAACTGGTTTTTATATATCATTAGAACAGCAAATCAATTGTTATATACAGGTATCACCACTGATGTTGCTAGACGTTTACAGCAACATCAAAGTGGCAAAGGTGCTAAATGTTTAAAAGGCCATCAGAATTTGACGGTTGTGTATCAGATTTTTATTGGTGACAAATCAATAGCACTAAAGCTTGAATATAAAATAAAACAGCTCTCTAAGCAGAAAAAAGAGGCATTAGTCAAAAACCGTCCCAATTTTGATGAATTATTAAAATTAATCAATTAATCAAAATGTTAAAATTTACATTATCGACATTAGTTTTATCGATGGCACTTTGATTGCTTCAATTTGCTTGTTAAATTCTGATAATTGTTGTCGCCAAAAATCTTCATCAGTTATCCATGGAAAAGCGATAGGAAAAGCCGGATCTTGCCAACGGGCGATAATCCATGCTAAATGGTGAACCATTCTCATCGCTCTTAATGGCTCAATTAATCTAAGTTGTTCTTTATCAAAGTCACAAAACTCTTGATACATTTCAATTAACATATCTAACTGTAAGCGTTGCTCTTGTTGGTTGCCATAAAGTAGCATCCACAGATCTTGAATAGCAGGTCCATTACGAGCATCATCAAAATCAACAAACATTGCACCATCTCGCCATAAAATATTGCCAGCATGGCAATCGGCGTGCAGTCGGATAGGTTGCCAATCATTATGCCAATATTGTTCAACTGTTGTTATTAATTGTGCCAAAATTGTTTTCAGATCAGATTGCACTTTTCTAGGAATAAAATAGCAAGATAATATCCTCTCTTGGGGATGATAAAGATATTCTTCTAATCCGATGGTTGGGCGATGTAAAAAAGGTTGTTTTGTGCCAATTTGATGAATACGACCAAGTAGCATCGCAACGGAGTCCATCTGTTCCAGATTATCTACTTCATATTGCCGTCCGCCAACACTTGGAAATAGGGCAAACCGATAACCTAGATGCTCATGGAGCGTGGTATTATTGAATATTAAAGGAGCAACAACAGGAATTTCAGCGTCAGCTAATTGCTTGGTAAACTGATGCTCTTCAACGATTTGCTCACTACTCCAACGATGAGGTCGATAAAATTTCGCGACATAGCGAGTACGATCCTCATCATGAAATTGATAAACTCGATTTTCATAACTATTTAAAGCGGTAAGACCTGAATCAATGCGAATGCCGATTGATGCCAAACTATCAAAAATTAATTCAGGTGATAAAGCATGAAATGAAAAAGCAGCATCATCCATTACAGGTTTCATTGTTGGCTAAACCATTCATCTAACTTCTGTTTTAAAGGCTCTAAACCCATGCGTTTAGGTGATGAAAAAGGTGCAACAGTAATATCGCCCTGAAAAGGTAAAATCGCTTCTTTAACCATGTTGACCTGTTTTTTTTGTGCGCCAGAAGCCAATTTATCGGCTTTAGTTAATAGTAACATCACGGGAATATCAACCGAGACGGCCCACTCAATCATTTGTTGATCTAAATCTTTTAAAGGATGTCTTATATCCATTAATACAATCAACCCTTTCAAGCTTTCGCGTTTTTGAAGGTATTCTCCTAACGATTTCTGCCATTTACGTTTTATTGCTTCGGGAACTTGCGCATAGCCATAACCGGGCAAATCAACGAGTCGGCAATTTTCTTCCACTTCAAAAAGATTGATTAATTGTGTTCTTCCTGGCGTTTTACTAGTTCTGGCTAATGCTTTTTGATTGGTCAACGTGTTAAGTGCGCTGGATTTGCCTGCATTAGATCTACCGGCAAATGCTACTTCAACCCCGCTATCACTTGGTAAATGAGATATATCAGGTGCACTTAAAATAAAATGTGTTTTTGCATAGTTTAATGGTCGAATATCGGTCATAAAAAAGTATCCTTTAAATGCGCTAATGGCATTTAATTGATTAAAATGCTGTTACTGTATAGAAAAACTCAAGCATTGACAACTTTTTCGACGGCTTTTGTCAATCGTCTCATACCTTCTTTAATTTCTTCCTCGGTTATTAGCAAAGATGGGGTAAAACGCAGTACATTTGGACCTGCATTTAAAATCATCACTTGACTCTCAGTGGCGGCATTTAAAAAATCTCGGGCTTTATTATGGTACTCAGGTTGTAGTTCTGCACCTAACAATAATCCTTTTCCTCGATATTGGCGGAAAAGCTTGAATTTATCATTAATTTCTTCAAGTTGTTCAATGAACAGTGCGCGTCGGTTTTCTACGCCTTCAAGTACTTCAGGGGAATTGATGATATCAAAGGCTTCACAAGCCACAGCACAAGCAAGGGGATTGCCACCATAAGTCGTACCATGTACGCCGGGATGCATGACTGAAGCAATGTCATTGGTTGTTAACATCGCACTAATTGGAAAGCCACCTCCTAATGCCTTAGCCGAGGTTAGAATATCAGGCGTCACACCATATTGCTGATAAGTATATAAACTACCTGTTCTTCCCATGCCGCACTGCACCTCATCAAACACTAGTAATGTTTTATATTCATCACATAGTTTGCGAACACCTTGCAAAAATTCAGGTGTTGCTGATGTTAATCCACCTTCGCCCTGAACAGGCTCTAATACAATAGCACAAGTATGATCATCGATTACCGCTTTTACCGCATCAAGATCATTAAATGGAACATGAATGATATCAGCTGGTTTTGGTCCAAAACCATCAGAATATTTTGCCTGTCCGCCTACCGAAACAGTAAAAAACGTACGGCCATGAAAAGATTGATAAAAAGCAATGATTTTGCTCTTATAAGGGCTATATCTTTGTGCTGCATAATATCGCGCTAGCTTAAATGCGGCCTCATTAGCTTCCGCCCCCGAGTTAGCAAAAAAAACACGATCAGCAAAAGTATTGTCAATCAGTTTTTGAGCTAGATTTAATGCGGGTTCATTAGTAAATACATTACTAACATGCCACAACTTTTCGCTTTGCTCATGTAAGGCTTTTACTAACCGAGGGTTACAATGACCAAGTGCATTAACTGCAATGCCGCCGGCAAAATCAATATATTCTTCACCATTTTGATCCCAAACACGACTACCTTGACCTTTGACAGGAATAAATTGAGCCGGTGCATAAACAGGTAAAATGACTTGATCAAAAAGTTCACGAGTGATTTTTGCAGGCATTGTTTCATCCTTATTTATTTTTATTAAATGATTCATATTATTTTAAGCGAATTAATTGCAGTGTAAAGTAAATAATTATTCAGTTATTTTAAATTAATATTCATTAGGAAAACGATTTTAATTTGCAAACTTATTCAATAATTTTCTTCTGCTCTCTAATTATTTTCAGGTATAATCAGCAACTGTTCGTTAATTGTACTTAAAAAGAGATAAAAATGAGTCGTGTTATTTATTGCCATTATTTAAAAAAAGAAGCGGATGGTTTAGATTTCCAGCTTTATCCGGGAGAGCTAGGCAAGCGAATTTTTAATGAAATATCAAAACAAGCATGGCAAGAGTGGCTCAAAAAGCAAACCATGCTAATTAACGAAAATAAATTTAACATGATGAATCCAGAACACCGCAAAAAAATTGAAACCGAAATGGTTAAATTCCTATTCGAAGGTGAAGATGTTGTTATTGATGGGTATAAACCTCAAAATTGAGATAAAAAATGAAAAATAGCAAAAAGCTCATTGCATTAATTATTACTGTCAGCCTACTAACAGGCTGTCCTAGCCAAAATTCGCACAAAGATGATGAAGACTATTACGTCAAAGATACCAATGCCTTCAATATCTTAATCAGCCAATATGCTAATAACATCGAACAAATTTGGGGGCCAAAAGAAGTCCTTATAGCGGGTCCTAAAGACTATGTTCAATATGAAGATAATCTCAAAACCCGTGTCCATATTAACTTCGTTTCTGGTGTCATAACCATTGAAACCATGGCCGAATCGCCGATCGAAAATTTAAAAGAAGCGATCGTTTCAACATTACTCATGCCAGAGCCGGTTGATATTATTCGCCACGATAAGATCAGCCAAAACTTATCTAAAGATCCATTTTTATTTAATCAGGTATTAGACCAAGACCACCAACCGATTCGCTGGAGCGGTCGGGCCAACAGCTTTGCTGATTATGTTCTTGCCAACAACCTAAAATTCCGCACCTCTGGCCCACATAAAATCGCCTATGTTGAAATCAAACTTGTTCCTAACCACATTAACCAACGAGCTAAAAAATTCTTACCAATTGTTACCGAAGCGTCAAATCGTTATTTTATCGACGAACGCTTGATACTTGCCATTATGGAAGTTGAATCCGCATTTAACCCCTATGCGGTTAGCCGTACAGATGCACTTGGATTAATGCAAGTACAACAACATACTGCAGGTCGTGATATTTTTAAATTACGAGGAAAATCCGGTGAACCAAGTAGAAAGTTCTTACTAGATCCGCGTAATAATGTCGATATGGGAACAGCGTACTTATCATTATTAAAAACCAAGTACTTAGCAGGCATTAACAACCCAATTTCATTAAGATATGCAATGATTACTTCTTACAACGGCGGGGCGGGTAGCGTGTTGCGTACGTTTTCAAATGATCGCAACGAAGCCATCAACATTATCAACTCAATGACACCGCAACAAGTATATCGAAAGCTAGTCACTTCGCATGTTTCGCAAGAGTCGCGGAATTATTTAGTAAAAGTAAGCCGAATTTTAGATAACAAGTAAGTAACCAATATAAATAGCCCACTTTTCACTTTTATGGAAAGTGGGCTATTTTATTTTAAGAATAGAAAGGTCATAATGTTTTGTTAAAAACATAAAATAAAAACTTTAATAAAATCAGTACCTTTCCTGAACGATTTTTTGATGGTTAAATGGCTGTTATTAAAGCGCTTTATTCGTGGTTTTGTTAATTTTTTGTATGCCGGATCCTTGTTTAGGTTGGGTAAATAATTGATTTTTCTTGAAAATAGCAAAACAAAAACTTCAATAAAATCAATACCTTTCCTGACCACTTTTTGGATTTAATTGCGTTATTTTTTTACAAAAAGCAACTCACAAAAAACACCCAAGGTTATGTTGTGTGCCTTATTTCGGCGTCAGAATGTGCCGATAATAGAGGCGGTCAGCACGCCAAACAGGGATGTTTGACGAGTCTGTGTTTTGTCTGGAACAAATTTAAACATTTGAGTATCGAGAAGATGTCCTCAAAGAGCCGAGTATCACGATGATATGAGTAATCATAGTCGATGCGTTAAGACCGAGCGACGGCGTTGGTTGTCGAAGGACACATTCTGCAGCCAAAGCGTGGATTCTCAGGGAATTCGCTTTAACTCCCTAACTCGGACGTGATCGCTATAGCTATTTTGACATTAAACTACAAACGTCAGAAACCAATGCACCCAATCCATCCACCAAAACAAAAAAGGATTTATTTTCCGTCAAAAAGTTGTCAGGAAAGGTATTGATTTTATTAATGTTTTTTTGTTTAGTGTTTTTGTTTAAAAAAACACCAAAACCATTCTCCAAAACACGCAACAAAAAGCTTAATCCCATTAACTTAACAAAACTTTACAAATTTTTAACAAAAAAACTAGCGCATTATTATTCAACAGATTATAATTTCACCGCTTTTAAAGCAAGGGAAAGCTCATTAGTTGAGCAGTTAATTATAAAAAATCTAAATAAAACAAAAATTTACTTGACAGGATGAACGAAATGCGCTATCATACTTGGCATCTGGCATCTGGCATCTGGCCTGCCAAACCTACGCCCTAAAACTTATTGAATCTCACGGTAGTCAAAAACAGACACCATTCTTATTTTCATTACCGAAATCGACAACTTTATCGGCAAGACGATCGCCGATTTCCAAATTGTTATCTAAATCTTCATTATTATCTAAATCCGCGTTGGTTTTTGCGCCACTGCTCTTATTATCATATACGCAAGGAACACAGGCGTTGACGGCATATACGTCAAGGGCAATAGAGGGGAGTGCACCGTATTTAACGTTTGATGGAGGTCGAACTAAAGCGACTTCAACAGATAGTTTATTGTCTATTACGTTGTCGGATGGTAGAACTTTTACACCGTCAACCAACACATCAAGTGCCACAAACCCAATAAGGTTATCTAATGCAGGGGATACTATGGGTGATATAGTTACTTTTGTGCCACCATCAGTCAACCAATCGGGTGTTTTCTATTCAGTGAGTTTAAACGATTTAGTGAATACATATCATTATTGGGGGGATGACGATGGAGATGGACAGGGTACTAATGGCCTAACAGCAACGGGGAATTTATCGGTGAATTTTGCTGATAAGAATAATCTTACAGTTAGCCGTAGTGATATTTTAGATCCCTGTAAGGCGCCTTATGAAGTCAGATTACGTACTTCTGGTGGAAATTTAACGACCCAGTATGGCGTGCCAAATAGCAGTACTTTTGGTCGTAGTTCGCTCGTGGTTTATTATATCAGTCCAAAAGGGGCTAAAGTCTGTAACGCAAGGCCGAGTTTGTATTTTGGTAGCGCTGATTATTTTATTATTAGTGCGAGGATTGATGACAGTCGCTATGCAGGCCCATCTAGCATATGGAATCCTGAAAAGGGCTTTTTAATTCAGTCTACAACCCCATCCTCTTACGGTCTTAATTTTCCGACAACAGGTGCTAATGGTCTTTATTTTGATTTAGATATAGGTGGAGTAGATGAAAATCAGTTGACTTGGTCTCCCGTTACGCATGAGGGAATAACAGCGACAGTGCGTCGGGTAAGACCACGTTCAGGCTCATTCACTGACTTACAGGGACGCAACATAGAATACGATGCTTGGATTCATGATAGATCCCAATATGTAACTCGGGTAACGTTAAATGGTCCTAAGGCAAATAATAGCCAGATAGGTTCAAATAATCCGAGTCGTCTAAGTGTGCCAATTTTACCGCAGACCTTTGAGTTAGAGGGTAGGGATAGCAGTGGTAATGTGGTGGTCAAGTATGGTTTTGTATTGCAGAAGTGGTTCGTGGACCGAACTATTGAAGCTGCCAGGGTTAACCATTCATCTTGGTGTAGTAGTTTGGGTTATCGTATGCCACAGGTTAGGGACTTGACTAACGCAGTGAAGACAGGTAGTACCCCTGTTATTGGCGCCACGCCGTCGTCAACAGGCAATTATTATAAGCGTCGAATAGGGGGAGGATTTTTTTCGGAGTGGGGCATCTCGGGATTTTATAATATCTCAACTAAAACCTACTGGGCGAGTGACGTAGTAGATTTATTGGTCCACTCGCTTGACGGCCACATAGAAAACTCTAGCACCAGTTTTTACCATCGTGGCATTTGCGTAACACCTTGACTTTTAGTCTTTAATCCTTAAGCTGTGAGAGTGCTTATGGTGCTAATTAAAGATAATCTGACAAAGAACAGCGCCCAGTTGGGGTGCTTATTAGGGGGTGCGCCGTGGCGGCTGAGCCCCATAATCGTGCCACTTCCGACCGACGATGCTCAAGGAGTAAATAGTTTCTTAATATAAATAATTGGACATTATTATCATAAAAATTGAGTAAAATTAGCACCAAATAAAACAGGCTATTTTCTAGCCTGTTTTTTTGTATAAATGTCAAACAATTTTTTTATAAAAATATTAAAAAGTGATGATGTACGATTCTAGTAAGGTGATTTTTTGTGGCGTATAATTTGGTTCCCACTAATCAACTTTCTAGCGTAAAATCAAGATGAAATTTAATGCAATAATTGCGGCCTTAATGGTTACAAGTCTATCTTGTGCTGCAACAGAACCCGCTCCTCATTGGGGCTACGAAGGTGAAAATAGCCCAGAAAATTGGGGAAGTCTTTCGCCAGAATTTTCAACCTGCGAAACTGGAAAAAACCAATCACCTATCAATATTGAGCATGTTTTTAAAACGCACCATGACAAGCTTAAACTAGCATTTAAACAAAGTAAGCAAGAAATCATCAATAACGGTCATACAATTCAAGTTAATGTTAATGATGGCAATACGCTTGAAATTGACAACGAAGTGTTTACGTTACAACAATTCCATTTCCACACACCAAGCGAAAATAAGATTAAAGGCAAACAATTTCCTATGGAGGCTCATTTTGTTTATAAAAACAAAAATGGTGACTTAGCGGTTATCGGCCTGATGTTTAATAAAGGAAAAGCTAACCCTGAATTGGCGAAAGCTTGGCAACAAATGCCAGAAGAAGAAGGGGATACAGCAGCATTAAATCAGCCTGTCGATATTAAGGCTTTATTACCGAATAGGTTAGATTTTTATCGCTTTAGTGGATCTTTGACAACGCCACCTTGCTCTGAAGGTGTTCGATGGATTGTGTTAGAGCAAGAAAGTAGTGCATCTGCTGAACAAATTGAAAAGTTCCATTCAATCATACATCATGATAACAACCGTCCAGTTCAACCTTTGAATGGACGAGTGATTGTTGATTAATATTTCTTGTCTGGCTTGGTTAACAAATTTTTAATTGAGCCAGGTTATTTAATCTGAATTGCTAAAATCTGTATAAAAACTTATTATATTGTTTTATTATGAGTTATCGGGCTTATTGTATAAATTGATTATGGAAAGGTTTTTTTTAGGTACTTTTTTTATTATTTTCTCATTTTTGTTTATATTATATTTTATGCCAACCATAGGAAAAAATAATGTACTGAACAATTCAATCAATTGGGATAATACAATTTCTCTAGATGCAGAGGATCTTGCTGAGCAAGGTATTAAAAAGATATATGACCAATATGTGGTTCCTCATTTAAAAAATTATGTAGTAAAGCCAGCTGAAATTGAAGAGTTAATAGCTATTGATAATGCTGAGTATCGAGTCAAAGTAAACAATAAAATTTATTTTATATACAACAGCGATGATCAAAAAACAGAATATTTGTCGTGGGGATATGCCACTTTTGCATTGTTTGATATCGTGAACCAGCAACTTAAGGATTCGGACTATAAATTCTATGCTATTAATAGCGGCAATGAGTTATCTGGTATATTTATGTCAAAAGATCAGTATCAACAATATTGCCACGAATTAAAAGCAAATAAAGATAAACCCACTGATTTTCCTTATATACCCACGCTAGAGCCTGATTGGTTTGGGCAGTATCATGAGATATAATAAAAATTAATTTGTTTAATTAATTTATTTTATTATATATGTTGTTAGCATTAGAAATTAAGGTGCTTTATTCAACAATAATATTTACCAAACTAGGCTGGGAGAACAATGCAAGTTTTTTTAAATAAAAATCAAGAGCTAACGCTTTTGAAAGAAAAACCTTTTAAGCTAGAAAAAGAAATTCAAATATTATTTGAAAATAATTTAGATATTATTGGTAATTTAACTTTTGTAAAATCTGAATTCAAAATTAAAGATTACCGTATCGATACCTTAGCATATGATACCGAATCAAATGCCTTTGTCATTATTGAATATAAACGTGAACGTAATTTTAGTGTTATCGATCAGGGTGTAACCTATTTAAATCTTATGCTTGATTATCAGGCTGATTTTATTGTTGAGTATAATGAATCTTGCCAAGCTAATTTAAAACGTAACCAAATTGACTGGTCGCAAAGCAAAATTATTTTTGTTTCCCCTTCTTTTACTGACTACCAAAAACAGTCGACTAACTTTAAAGATTTAGCAATAGAACTGTGGGAAATTAAACGGTTTGATAACGATTTAATTTCGATTAATCCGATCAAACGTTCTAAGTCTGCACCAAGTATTAAACAAGTACAACATACAAAAAATTCTGTATTAGATAAAGTGACTAAAGAATTAATTGTATATGATGAAGATTATCATTTAAAGGATAAATCTGATGATGTACTAGAACTTTATGAAAGCTTTAAAAATGCGATTTTAGCCTTATCAACAGAGCTAGAAATATCACCCAAAAAGTTTTATGTTGCTTTTAAACAAGGTAAAAATAATATTGTTTCTATACACTTAAAAAATAAATCATTAAAAATCTGGATTAATGCTAAAAAAGGCAATCTTGACGACCCTAAAAAATTAACCAAAGATGTTTCAAATATTGGTCATTGGGCGACTGGTGATTATGAGTTAACCGTGTCTGATACCAAAAACTTAGAATATATTATGAGTTTGGTTAAGCAAGTTCTATAAAGGGATGAGTTTTGTATTAGGGGTAAAAATCCCGTGTGTAAATAGTTTTTATTTTAAGAGTGATAGTGGTGGAGCTGGCGGGAGTTGAACCCGCGTCCGAAATCTCTACATCCTCGGTACTACATGCGTAGTTTGTTTTTAGATTTCATCTACCCGCTGCGAACAAACACGCCACTGATAAACTAGCTTGATTAAGTTTAATGCTTCCGCCCCAAGCAAGGCTTCCACACGATCTCGTTTGGGTTTGACTCCTCTTGATCCCCGTCCTACGAGCGGAGGCTAGGGAGAGAAGGCTCTATACAGGTTATTAAGCTGCTAGTGCGTAGTTTTCGTCGTTTGCGACTATTTTTTTGCGGTTTATTTACGAGGCCTACCGCACCTCGGCATGCACCTTGGGTTTCGCAAATCCCGTCGAATCCAGAATCAGCCCCAATTGTGATTTGTAACTATGTACAATATCGGGCCATTATAGGTGAATTCAAGTATGAATACAAGTTAGCCGACTTCGGGATTGACCCAGTTTTCGGTTGGTTTTTCGTCTTTTAATGCCGCAATGATATTATCAACAGCACATTTTGCCATCGCGTAACGAGTTTCTACCGTTGCTGATCCTACATGAGGCGATAATAATACGTTATCAAGCTGTAGCAATGGTGAGTTAGTTGGGAGCGGTTCTATCTCGAATACGTCTAGTCCTGCAGCTTTGATGGTTTTATTTTTTAGTGCTTCAAATAATGCTTGTTGATCAATAATTTTGCCCCTTGCGCCGTTAATGAGTATGGCTGATGGTTTCATTAAGGCGAGTTTTTCTTTTGTGATTAGTTTTGTCGTTTCTTCGGTTAAAGGTAGGATGATCACTATAAAATCGGCTTGTCTTAATACGTTGTCGAGTTCAAGACGTTTAGCATTATAAGTTTGTTCGATATCATGCCGAGCTGATCGATTGTAATAAATAATGTTCATATCAAAGCCACAATGAGCGCGTTTGGCAATCGCTTGTCCAATTCGTCCCATGCCTAAAATACCGATGGTTTTCCCGTAAATATCGGTTCCATAATATTCCGGTGTGATCCCTTTTTTCCATTTTCCGTTATGAATGAGGTTAGATAATTCAACAGTTCGGCGTGCGGTTGCCATCATTAGTGTAAAAATTAGATCTGCGGTGCTTTCAGTTAATACTTTTGGTGTATTCATTAATCGGATGCCGTGTTTTTTTAAGGCATTAAGATCGTAGCTATCAAAACCAACTGAAATGGTTGCTGCTGCTTTTAATTTTGGCATTTTGGCTAAAAAGTTGTCGTCAATACGAGTGGAGATGTTGCCAATCATACCTTCGGCATTAGCTAGTGCGTTAGTATAACTTGTTGAATTGTAATCTGTGTTGTCATCAAATACGGTTAAATTGAAAGCTTGTTCTAGTCTAGTTTGTTGGTCAGCAGGAATTTTACTGAATAAAACTACGTTCTTTTTCATATACTCGCCTACATAATTTTGTTTACATCATTTTGTAACAGTATATCGCTATTTTTTAGAATTGTAATTCAATCAAAATTAGCCGATTTTATGTCTGTTAATGAGTTTTAAGAAAGTATGTGTATCAGTCAAAAATAAAATTTGTAATAGTTTAGATAGTAATGTTGGTTGTGTACTGATTTTGTGCTTTGATTAAAATTAATAGATAAGGTTTTATTGTATTGATAACTTTATTTTAAATTTTAAAAAAAATAAAACAATTATTTATTAAAAATCATTGTGTTATTGATTTTTTCATTAAATATTAAAAAATAGGTGAAATTAAATTGAACTTTTTGCTATTTAGATTGTCTATATTAACAGATTATGTTTTTCATTTTTTGCCCTCCACTCGAATATTCGAGTGGATTTTTTTTGCCTTGTTTTTGGTGAAAAATAATTTGCGTTTAGTTAAACAGAAATATAGTATCTATTTGGGTTATTAAATAGCATAATTTTATCAATTCCTCCTTCAATATTTTTCACTTTATGTTGAGTTGCTAATTCTAAAAATAAATATCTAGCAATAAAATGCGCTTTAATAATAGTTTTATTTATGTGAGCTGAGAGAGTTTTCATGTTATTTACAAAAAGAATACAAGGGCACCTTGTTGCACTTATGACAGTGTTTATTTGGGGAACAACTTTTATTGCAACTAAAGTTTTATTAATCGATTTTAAGCCGATTGAAATTCTGTTTTTTCGATTTAGTTTAGGGTATGTTGTCCTTTGGATCTTAGCACCGCGTTTTTTGGCATGGCAGGGTTTTAAAAAAGAGTTTATGTTTTTGTGTGCTGGGCTGTGTGGTGTCACTTGTTATTTTTTGTGTGAAAATATTGCATTAACCTATACAACAGCGTCTAACGTTGGAGTTATTACTACTTTAGCGCCAATATTTACTGCGATATTATCGATATTCTTTTTAAAGGCCGAAACACCACCTAAGCGTTTTTATATTGGTTGCTTATTTGCCGTTGTTGGTGTTGGGTTTATTAGTTTTAATGGCAAGTTTGTTCTTTCACTCAATCCGCTTGGTGATCTGCTAACTATGTTAGCTTGTTTGTTTTGGGCTTGTTATTCAATTTTGGTAAAAAAGAGTAGTAATTATGGTTACAATACAATTTTATTAACAAGAAGATTCTTTTTTTATGGTCTGATTTTGATGTTGCCAGTATTGTCTTTCTTCGATTTTGAATGGCATTTGTCTCGTTTTACCGATCCTGTTAATCTACTTAATATTTTATTTTTAGGTGTTGGTGCTTCGGCAATTTGTTTTGCATCTTGGAATTATGCTGTTAAATTAGTAGGGGCAGTCAAGATTAGTATTTATTTATATTTAGTCCCTATTCTTACCATTATTGCTGCAGTTGTTATTTTGAATGAACCTTTTACTTGGATTGCTGCTATTGGTACATTGTTTACGCTTTGCGGTGTACTGTTGTCAGAAAGTAAGGTTAGTATAAAAAGAAGCTAATTCTTTATTTGTCTACGAAAGCCCAAAAGGCGCATTAGTCTCTTGGGTCTGATAGCTGTTTTTATATTTTGATGTTGTTAATTAATTTACTGTGTTCTTTTGTCGATGGCATCCATAATAATTTGTCCAAGATGCTCATAATTTTCATCAAAATGGTGTCCGCCCGGTAGTTTGAATGCTTCCCCTTTCATTTCTGGTTGTAAGCATCCTGTTTCGTCTTTTTCTTCTTCACCGTAAATACAAAATAGTTTGCTTGCTGGAATTTTGTTGACTTCTGGCCCTGTTTTCATTTCGTTGCCTGATTGGCCAAGCCAGCCACTGATTTCGATTTCAAAATTGGCATCTTTTGAAAAGGCAATCATAACAATTGCTTGAACGCTATTTTGATCTGCAATTGATAAACGATTATAAAGCGAAGGTAAGATGTCTCCACCAAATGAATACCCTGCCAGCACAAAACGGGTTGTTCCCCATTTTTCTCGGTATTGTTGCATTAAGTAGCTCAGATCTTTAGCACTACGTTCAACCGAACGATGTTGCCAAAATAGTTTTAATGCATCAACTCCAACCACAGAATAACCGTGCGAAGCCATGTATTCTGCCGATATTTTATCTAAATCACGCCAGCCTCCATCGCCAGAATAATAAAGCGTTACTGTATTTGGGTGAACTTCTTTATTAGTTGCCGGTAATTCAATAACAGGTAGTTGTTCATATTTCCCAAATAAAACCGATGCAAGGTGTAAGCTTAGTAGTTCAACTGGCGAGGCTTGATATTCTCCTATTGACGTTGTGACAGCGATTTTTTTTTGTTCGCGAGGAAAGATAGCCACTTCTTCTTCAGGTGGGTTATTCCAAATCACTTGCCATGCTCCATGGTTTGCTTGTGCTGGCAAGGGGAGGTCGCAATCTTTATGGTTTAATGTAAATTCAATTGATAGTGCTTTCGCATCATCACTTTTTTGCTCTGTTAACCAACGGTAAGCAAAAGCCGCACCTTCTTGCATTCCTGCAACGACAAATTGTGATTCATTTAATATCTTGACGGCTTCATTAAAGCGGTTTTGTTGTTCACTACAACTCTTTTCTTTTGGCTTTAATTCAAACTGCACTAGTTTGGCACCCATTTTTTCAGATAAGTCTAATAGCTGTTGTTCTGTAAAATGATTTTTATTGGTGGCAACAATGATAGCAGCAGCTTCAGCTTTTTGTTTAGGGTTTGCTGATATGATCGAAAGGTCATTGCTGATTGTTATCGTTTTTACTGATGCACGACTTTGGTTTTTTATCAAATACCAACCAATAAATCCTAGTAATATTATGAGTATTATGGTGATTAGGAATAAAATATAACGTATTATTTTTTTCATATTATGAGTTCTTATTCTTTTTTAGCCCTGTTATGCCACCTGAAATAAGCATGGTTGTGTCAATGATTGCAACTAAAGGATCAAGCCCCGCAGGAACGGCCATATAACGCGGTTCCCAATGTGTTGCAAATTTTTCTTTAAAACGGCGTAATCCTTGAAAATTATAAAAACGCCCACCACGACGAAAAACTAATGCACCGAGCCTTTGAATCATAGGCGCACCTCGGCGTCTTTGCATACCAGCAAGGGGTACCATACCTAGGCTGAAATATTTATATCCTTTTTCCTGATAATGCAGAATTAATCCAACCATGAAAAATTCCATGGTTAATTTAGGAATATCTTGCACTACTCGCATTAAATCAATGCTAGCTGAATAGTCTTGATTGGTTTCTAACAGATTGACAAAAGCAATAATACGATCTTCATAGGTAATTGCAGCGATAGTAAAATTATCCAAATACTGTTTAGAAAACGATCCTAACGAAAACCTTTTTTCCTTTGAATGTTTGTTTTTAAGCCATGCATCAGATACAGCTTTTAATTCATCAATCGGTGCTGTTCCTGGTGGATAAAATTTTAGTGACAGTCCATCACGCTGCCCTCGGTTCCATGTATAGCGGAGATCTTTATAATCTTTTGATGCCAAATCAAATATTTTTAAATTGACTAATGCTTCTTCACCTAATTTAACGGTACGTAAACCAATATCCATATAAAAAGGTAAATTTGCTGCTTTCACTTGATAAAAAACAGGGCGAAGATTATGTTGATCGCAAAGATCACGAAAAGCCCAAATTAAATCAGCTCGATCAGCACTATCACCAATGGGGTCATAAAGTGCAATCATACTTCGCCCACGCCTTGCATACATAATGAATGATGTTTCGGCCTCATTGAACAGTAATGACTTATCTCCAGTCATGGCAAGTCCACCTTCAGGTTGTTTGGAGGCTAAAATAATTTGGTAAGCCTTGCTAAGCTGTGTTTTGTCGGGTTTAGTTAAAATGGGTAATGCAGGGCGAAAAATCCAAAATAGCATAACACAACTTAATAAAATAAAACTGCCTAAGGCGGCGCGTAATGCTCGTGGCACTTTGCTATCTAATTCAAATTGCCACCATAAAGAGCGACTATAAGGTACATCTTGATAGATAAATAAAATCACCCATACAAATAGTGCGATCATACCAAAACAGATGGCAAAAAATTTGAAAGAAAAAGGAATGATTATCAAGCGGCTTTTTCTATAAAAAGAGTGCCTAAAATTGATTAATAAGATGGCAATGCTTAATAATATAGCAGCTTCGATCCAATGTAATCCCCGTAATAAAGAAAGCACACTTCCTATTAATAATAATATGACTGCACCCCACCAAGCCGAAAAAAGTCGACGGCGTAACCCCATTGCGAGTAATAAACATAAAATACCGATTAAACTAGCAATTAAATGGGCAATGTTGATCACTTTTTTGGGAATAAATGTGTTAACTAAGTCATGGTTAAAACCGGGTAATACACTTGAAAACATCATGACAACACCAGCAAAAAATACGGTATACGCCATGACTGAAGCGGCAATGCCTGTTTCGGTCTCTTTTACTTTTGGTGCAGTTAAATAGTGCTTTCCCTCATTAACCAATAATAAAATCCCTGCGGGAATGAGTGGGATTAAAATATAAATAGTTCGATAAATAACAAGTGCAACGGTTAATGATGCCGCATCAATTTCTGACGATAATGTTGCTAACATAATAGCTTCAAAAACACCAACACCACCAGGTACATGGCTTAGCACACCAGCGACTAATGCTAGAATGTAAACCATAATAAAAGTGATGAAATTAGGCTGTATTGGCAATAAAAAGTATAGAATAGCACCAGCTAAAATAGCATCGAATAAAGTGATAATAAGCTGACAACTTGCTAATCGCATATTTGGTAAGCGAATTGTCCAGCGGGATAATTGGAATAGTCTTGTGTCTTTATTGGGTTTTTCTGGTAATTGATGTCGATACAAAAAAACAAAAATTAAAGCATAAAAACAAAATACTGATGCTGCGGTTAACCATATGCCATTTTTTGACATATGAAGCGCTAGCATTGTTTGTTGTGTGTGGATTAATGCGGCAATTGTAGCGAATAATGGTAATGAACAACCCAATGATAACGTTACAAAAAGTGACATTCTGGCGACATCTATGGCGGTCAAGCCTTGTTTAAAATAAAGGCGGCATCGTACGGCTCCCCCAGATAATACAGACAAACCTATTGCATTACCGATAGCAGAGGCACAAATTGCGCCAAGAATTAACACAGATGGTTTTAATTTGACACCAGCATAACGGGCGGCTGACCATTCATAACAGATCAACATAAAATAACTACCCACAGCGGATAAACAAGAAAATAAAATTGCATTAATTGAAAGATTTCGGAAAGCTTGTTTTAAGTCCCTAAGATTAATTTCTTTTAATAAATTCCAACAAATAATTAATGCAATAAAAAAGATAGATAATCCTAATAATAAAGCGAAACGTTGGCGGTATCGAGTGAAGTGTTCAATAAACTGCCATGGCAAAACCTTGCGTACTAATGTTTTCACTAAGTGAACTCCAAAATTTGCTTTAATGATGTCTTATTTCTGCGCATTTTACCTGCCCAATCCACCGAAAACAATCGAAAGGAAATAAAAAATATATAAAAAAAATATTAATTTCATCACTTTGACTATTAGAACAATCAGTTTGTTTTTTGTGCACTTTATTAAGCTCCCATAAAACGTATTTTCCCTTTTAATATAGGAATGATGGTGGAATGGCTTAATTTTTAGTTATGCCAGTAATCAGCATGTTAAAAAATATCGTGTTAAAAACCTTATTGTTATATTATAATGGTATTGACTTAGTTAATGATTTATGAAAATCATTTTTTGTTGAAGATGTATTTGCAGTAATTAAACATTATTGTACAATCGCCACACAATATGCAAACTGGTAAAATTATACCAATATTGTTGCTATGCCGTTTTGTTTGATGTAGATCTCAATGTAAAAGAATATTGTCATGAAGTCAAAGGAGCAACAGATTGGAAAAAAGGAATGAAATTGGAACAGTTAAACAGCTAGGCATATGTAATTTTTTATTTGTTTATGTGCGTAAATTATGCCTTTGTGATGATTTATCGTTAATATTAAAAAATAATTTCATTACTTTAAAATCAATTTTATTTTTGTGTTGTTGTATAGGAATTAGTCATCCTTTATTTGCGGTATTACCTAAAGTTGAACCTGCAAAAACCGTAAAAGCAATACAGGGTTCGGCTCCTTATTTAACGTTTGATGGTGGGCAAACTCAATCATGGGATACGGATAGATTTTTAGATATCGAGCTACCTGATGGTAATGTGCTAACCCCAAAAAACAATTCCTCATCTAAAGCCAATCCGATACCATTGCCGCGTGAAGGCTTAAAACTTAGCGATATTAAAACGCTTATTTCATCGGGTCAAAATGCTATTTCAATGACCGATTTACTGAATAATAATGTTTTTTGGGCTGATAAAGATGGTGATGGTGATATTACTGCAACGGGGAATTTAATCATTATTGGTCGAGACGCAAATGGTACCGAAATGGGATTAGATGATACCTTTCAGGATTGTAATGCGCCCTATAGTGTAACAATGCAGAGTGATCATAGTATTTTATCAACGGCTTATGGCTACCCAAATTCAACTGGGATAGGGGCTAATAGCGCTGAACTGCCCCCCAAAAGTTGGATTGTTTAAATCTACTTTTGGGAACAAAATTATGGCAAAAAAATATACATTCGATTTTAAAAAACAAGTTATTGAACATTATTTTAAGAGTAATGATGGTTATGGTTTAACCGCTCGACGCTTCCAAATGCCTGCTAATACAGTTGAATGGTGGGTAAATTTATATAGAAGAAAAGGCATTGAAGGACTAAAACCCGTCACAAAACCAAGGTATTTTTCTCCAGATTTTAAATACAAAGTGGTCAGGTATTTTATAGACAATCATCTTTCACAAAATCAAGCTGCTTTGGCGTTT
>NZ_JBXSQG010000010.1:0-96950 GCF_057063545.1 Gilliamella sp. X-23 | reverse complement strand
GACCGCCGTATTTTTTAGCAAGTACAGAAGTAATTGCCGCAGTTAAAGTTGTTTTACCATGGTCAACGTGGCCGATTGTACCAACGTTAACGTGGGGTTTTGTACGTTCAAATTTTTCTTTAGACATTTATCGTCCCTCAATGTAATACAAATCGGTGGTGAGTCACCACATTAACCAAGTATCATATTCAATATCAACATAATACTAACTTAAAATTAGCTCTGAATAATAACAGATAAAGCTATCAAGTGACAAGCTTTAAAGCAGTCAAATTTGATATTTTTAGAAGTTTAGGAAATTAACAAGAATGGTGCTGATAGGCAGATTTGAACTGCCGACCTCACCCTTACCAAGGGTGCGCTCTACCAACTGAGCTATATCAGCAATTGGAGCGGGCAGCGGGAATCGAACCCGCATCATCAGCTTGGAAGGCTGAGGTAATAGCCATTATACGATGCCCGCATGTTCAAACTCGGCTACCTAAATGCTTCAATTAGCTATTGCTAATATTAGATGATGGTGGTGGGGGAAGGATTCGAACCTTCGAAGTGTGACACGGCAGATTTACAGTCTGCTCCCTTTGGCCGCTCGGGAACCCCACCCCGAATCTTTATAAACTGTTTACTTAGGAAAATGGTGCCGGCTGCCGGAATCGAACTGGCGACCTACTGATTACAAGTCAGTTGCTCTACCTACTGAGCTAAGCCGGCCTAAGTGCTGCGCATTATGGACTAGAACATTTAACCTTGCAAGCAAAAAAAACAAATTTTATTTTGTTTGATTAAAAAAAAGTCAAAAATATAAAAAAGACCTGAAATATGAGCTATTTCAGGCCTTTTTTTAATCAAAAAATTAATTTAGATTATTTCTTTTTAGCGACTTTTTTCTTAGGGGTCTCAGCACCTTTTGCTGCGGTATGGATAGCAACATCCTCATTAATGTCCCCTTTGTCCTGATATGCACGACCATAATAGGTATCAAGCAGAATTTGTTTTAACTCTGCAATTAAAGGATATCGAGGATTTGCACCAGTACATTGGTCATCAAAAGCATCAACCGCTAATTGATCGACTTGAGACAAGAAAGTCTTTTCATCCACACCAAATTCTTTAATGGAGAATGGAATATCAAGATCTTTTCTAAGTTGATCTAACCAACCAATTAATTTCTCGACTTTTTTCTCATCTTTATCAGTAGCTGCGGTTAAACCTAAATGATCAGCAACTTCTGCATAACGGGCAATTGCTTTAGGATAACCATATTGGCTAAATGTGCCTTGCTTAGTTGGTTTGTCAGTTGCATTAAAACGCACAACATTACTAATTAACATCGCATTTGCCACACCATGTGGAATATGGAAAGCTGCACCAATTTTATGCGCCATTGAGTGACAAACACCAAGAAATGCCTGAGCAAAAGCAACACCAGCTAATGTCGCTGCACTATGCACTTTTTCTCGAGCGACAGGATTTTTAGCACCTTCCCGATAACTTGCAGGTAGATAAGTTTTAAGTATGCTTAAAGCTTGTAATGCTTGTCCATCAGAAAACTCACTAGCCATGACTGATACATAAGCCTCTAGTGCATGTGTTACTGCATCATAACCGCCAGCTGCACAAAGTGAGCGAGGCATATTCATCACTAAATTAGCATCAACAATAGCCATATGTGGAGTAATTGCATAATCGGCTAATGGATATTTTTGCCCCGTTGCATCATCAGTAACCACAGCAAATGGCGTCACTTCAGAACCTGTACCTGATGTCGTTGTTACACAAATTAATTTTGCTTTTTGACCCATATTTGGGAAATGGCAAGCACGTTTACGGATATCCATAAAGCGCAATGCTAATTCTTCGAATTTGGTTTCAGGATGCTCATATAAAACCCACATGATTTTAGCTGCATCCATTGGTGAACCACCACCTAATGCAATTATAGTATCAGGTTGGAATGCTCGCATAGAATCTGTTCCTTTATGCACAACACTTAAAGTTGGATCTGCTTCTACATCAAAGAAGGTTTCACAAATAACGCCTTGAGCTTCTAATTGATCAGTAATTTGTTTTGAGTAACCATTATTAAATAAGAATTTATCTGTTACCAAAAATACACGTTTTGCGCCTTGCTCAATCACTTCACTTAAAGCAACAGGTAGTGAGCCACGTTTAAAATAGATAGAACTTGGTAGTTTATGCCATAACATATTTTCTGCTCTCTTAGCGATGGTTTTCTTATTAATTAAGTGCTTCGGTCCAACATTTTCAGATACCGAGTTTCCACCCCAAGAGCCACATCCTAAAGTTAAAGATGGCGCTAAATCAAAATTATACAAATCACCAATACCACCATGAGCCGCTGGTTGATTAATTAAAATACGGCAAGTTTTCATTTTACTACCAAAATAAGCAATACGTTCACGGTTGCTATCTTGATCAGTATAAAGAACAGAAGTATGCCCCATTCCCCCCATTTCAACTAATTTTTCCGCTTTATCTACCGCTTCAGAAAAATCTTTCGCTTTAAACATGGCTAGCGTTGGTGAAAGTTTTTCATGGGCAAATGGCTCAGACAAATCGACTTTACTCACTTCACCAACAAGGACTTTTGAACCAGCAGGCACTTTAAGACCAGCCATTTCAGCAATTTTTGTTGCTGGTTGACCAACAATATTGGCATTTAATGCGCCTTTATCGTTTAAAATAATACCTTGTACTGCTTTGGTTTCTTTAGCATTTAATACATATGCACCATATTGGGTTAATAAACGACGCACTTCATCATACACAGAATCAACCACGACAATAGCTTGCTCTGAAGCACAAATCATACCATTATCAAAAGTTTTAGACATAAGTACAGAAGCTACAGCACGTTTTAAATCAGCTGTTTCATCAATAACAACAGGCGTATTACCGGCTCCAACACCTAATGCTGGTTTACCTGAACTATAAGCAGCTTTAACCATACCCGGTCCACCTGTCGCTAAAATAGCTGCCACATCATCGTGATGCATTAATGCATTTGATAATTCGATAGATGGTTCATCAATCCAACCAATAATATCTTTTGGTGCACCCGCTTTTATTGCTGCATCTAACACAATTCGAGCCGCTTCAATCGTTGATTTTTTTGCTCTAGGATGTGGAGAGAAAACAATTGCATTACGTGTTTTTAGACTAATTAAGGATTTGAAAATTGCGGTAGAAGTTGGATTAGTAGTAGGAACAATTCCACAAATAATACCAAGTGGTTCTGCTATAGTAATAGTACCAAATGGCTCATTTTCAGCGACTACCCCACAAGTCTTATCGTGACGATATTTATTTAAAATATACTCTGCAGCAAAAAGATTTTTTATGACTTTATCTTCAACAATTCCCATTCCTGACTCAGCAACAGCCTGCTGTGCAAGAGGGATACGTGCAGCAGCAGCGGCGGTTGCTGCTGCCACAAAGATTTTGTCAACTTGCTCTTGAGTATAAGTCGAATAAGTCTCCTGTGCTTTTTTGACGCGAGCCATTAACTCATTTAACTCATTCATATTAGTTACTGCCATAGATTTCTCCTTGAAATTAAAAAATAAATCGGGATCGTTTGGCGTCTTCCATGAAACTATTTAATGCTTAAGCATAATAACAAAACGAAATTGACGTTATCGTAAATCAGATTTTTACTTTATACAATAATATATTGAAGAAAAAAAAGCATGTTAATAAAAGTAACTAATTTATTTATACTTTGAACCACTGAAAAGAAGTAATTAAACAGTACACAAAGGGAAACTACTTTTAATAAATAAGTAGTTATCCTTTAATGCTATTTCTGATAAAGAAAAAATGGCTAGTTCTAAAAAGTTATATGTTACATAATTTATTTAACACATAACTAACGGCCACAAAACCAAAGGTAGCTGTAACTGTTGTAATTGCTCCAAACCCCGATTCACAGTCCATTTTTTTAGGCCCCTCTGCATCACTTTTTGTAAAGCATATTTGCCCATTTTTAGAAGGATACGTTAATTGTTCCGTTGAAAATACACAAGGAATGCCATATTTACCTTTACTATCTTTGTTTAATTTATAATTATGCTTTAGCTTTTCACGTAACTTCGCCGCTAATGGATCTTGAACGGTTTTTGCTAAATCAGCAATTTTAATTTGTGTCGGATCTTTTTGACCACCAGCCCCGCCAATGGTAATCACTTTTAATTTTTGTCGCTTACAATATGCAAGTACCGCTGCTTTATCATGTACACTATCAATTGCATCGATAATATAGTTATACCGTGGTGATTGCTTTGTTCCCAAATATTCGCTGACGTTATCGATATTAATGAAATCATCAATTTCATTCACCACACATTCAGGGTTAATTTGTAAAATACGTTCTGCCATCACTGAGGTTTTAGCTTTACCTATATTAGATTTTAAAGCATGAATTTGACGATTAGTATTTGTCACGCATACATCATCCATATCAATTAAGGTAATTTTACCAATACCACTACGCGCGAGTGACTCTGTAACCCAAGAACCGACACCTCCAATACCAATTACACAAATATGCGCTTGTGAAAAGCATTGCAAAGCCGACTGACCATAAAGCCTTGCAATACCACTAAAACGTTGAAGATAAGATTCTGTATTCATCGATTATGATTGATGGTGCTTATAGCTAAACACCTACGCTCCTGAAATTTTTTACAAATTATAACTGCAATATTATTTTATAAACAAGTTATTAATAAGTATTAGTGATACTATACCTTTTCAAGAATAAAACACTAAATTTCTAGCTCTCATAAAGATCAACTAAATCATCCCGATGATGCGCAATAAGTAGGATATTATTTGTCATTAATTGTATTCGTTTGAGTTATTAATTTTCCCTACAATAAATGTTGTTAACTATAATAAAAGAGGAAATAAAGAATGCGAAAACCCAAAAAACTACTTAATAATCCAAATAATGTAAGACAAGAAGTCATGCAGGGGTTAATCTATGCCAATCAGGGTAGATTAACTGCAATTTCTGAACATTGTGCCGTTTATGGTAACCATATTGCCAGTGATCAAGTAGTTATTGTCTCAGGTGGTGGTAGTGGCCACGAACCAACCTTTGCAGGATTTATTGGTAAAGGCGGAATTGATGGCTGTGCAATTGGCGAAGTTTTCACATCGCCATCTCCAGATCAAATTATTGAGGTAACCAAAGCTATAGAAAAAGGAAAAGGCGTACTATTTTTGTTTGGTAATTATTCTGGTGATGGAATGAATTTTGATATTGCAGCCGAAATATTAGGAGAAGAAAATATTGTCATCAAAACGATTCGAGCAACTGATGATATTGCTTCGGCACCATTATCTAAGATTTCTGATCGCCGTGGCGTTGCTGGTATTATGTTTTTATACAAAATTGCTGGCGCTGCCGCACAATTTGAAAAATACGACCTTGAAAATCTCTACCAAGTTGTATCAAAAGCAAACAACAATGTTCGTACCATCGGTGTCGCCCTAGATGGATGCGCATTACCTCAATCAAATCATTTCAATTTTGAATTAGATGATAACGAAATTGAAATTGGTATTGGTATTCATGGTGAAGCTGGATTACGTCGACAAGCTATAACGTCATCTGATGAAGTTGTTAACGAGATGATAGACAGCTTGTGTGATGATTTACCGTTTAAAAAAGGCGACCGCGTATGTGTATTAATTAATAATTTAGGCGCACTGAGTAACGCCGAACTGTTCATTGTAACACGTAAAGTCGGTATTGAGCTGGATACACGCGGCATAATCAGCCACGATGTCGTTGTTGGCCATTTTTGTACATCCCTTGAAATGTCTGGTTTTTCAATTAGCTTAATGAAATTAGATGAAGAATTACAACATCTTTATGATTTACCTTGTCAAACACTAGGATGGAGAAAATAGAATGAATTTATTACAAGTTCGTAAAATGATGTTATTTACCGCCCAAAAAATGATCGAAAGTGAACCAACATTAACCGCTTTAGATCAATTAGTCGGCGATGGCGATCACGGCATCGGTATGAAACGTGGATTTACAGCTATCATGGTGCTACTACAAGACGAAAAATTTCAACCAACTAATATAGGTGATTTTTTTACGCAAATTGGTACAAAATTAATGATAAGTATGGGCGGAGCTTCTGGCGCTATTTTTGGTACTTTATTTAGAGCGGGCGGAAAAAGTATTACAGGCGTAACAGAGTTTGATTCTGATGCATTATCAAAACTCCTTAATGAAGGTTGGCAGGCAGTCTATCAACGAGGAAAAGCCAAACCAGGGGATAAAACTATGGTTGATGCCTTAGCCGCTAGTGCAACAACCGCAAGTCAATTAACATCTTCGAAGTTAATCGATGCGCTCCCTAAAATAGCACAATCTACTATGGAAGGCGCAGAAAAAACGAAACAGATGATCGCTGTATTTGGACGAACTAAAAATTTAGGTGAACGCGCAATTGGTCACATGGATCCGGGAGCGGCTTCAATGGCGTATATCTTAAAATATATGAATAAATATATCCAAACCCAATAAAACAATAAATCCGCCGACATTATCGGCGGACATCATCATCGCAATATAGATAAAATAATATTCTAAGTATTCAAACAACATCTAATTTTTTAAAATAAAATTTCTTACTGATTCACTATTTTTCTATTAATTGGCTAAAACCAATAGACTAAAAATCATTTTTTAAATTTAATTTGCGAAGGATATGCCCAACGCTGTAATTCCTCTGGCGGAAATCCACCTGGATCTTTACCACCATTAATCAGTAAAGCGTGATAGTATATTTCAGCCATTTCTTCAATATATGCAGCCTTTAATACAGCCTCATAAGGATCTTTGTCTACGGCAATAGCACCATGCTTTTCCATTAAAATGGCATCAGCTCGTTTTATGGGTTCTATAACGCTATTTGAAAGGTCTGGGGTACCCGGTCGACCATAGGGTGCAACAGGGATCACACCATCTTTTAAATTAAGAATTGCACACTCATAAACAACGGCAGGAATAGGTTTTGCTAATACAGCAAATGATGTTGCAAAAATAGAATGCGTGTGTGAAATAGCAAAAACATCTGGACGGGCTTTATAAATCTCAAGATGCATTAAACACTCACTGGTTGGTCTCAATCCTGAATCGGCTTCAATAACGTTAGCATCAATATCCATCACAACAATATCCCGAATTGTTAACAACTTTTTATCAATTGTTGTTGGCGTGACAAGAACATACCCTGACTCTTTATCACGAACGCTAGAATTACCTGCTTTATGTTTACAAAGCCCCCACTCACTCGATTTTTTAGCCATGTCGACCACATATTGTTTTTGTATCTCTAACATTGTGTAACTCCTATTTTGACAAGATATTCATTGATAATTGGCAAACAATTCCCAAATTTCATTGCTATTTTTGGCATTTCGTATGCGCGTTGCACCTTCGTGAAATTCTAATAATTCATTTAATTGAGCAAGTGCTTTAAGGTGTTTTTGAGGATTATTTGTTGCTAAAACAACAATTAAATCAGCTTGCATATAACCACAAATAGTGATTCTTTCTGATAATTTAAGTAAAGACATAGCGACTTTATTTACACCATCATCAATACCAGCATGGGCAATAATTAACCCATCGACCAGCATAATGTAAGGTTGCTCAAATTGGATTTTATTCACCATTCTTTCAAGATACTCACTTTCTATGGATTGGTTGTTTAACAATGGTTGGGCAGCTAATGCTAATGCATCCTCCCATGCTATATTCACTTTTTCTATAATGTTGATATGTTCTTTTTGCATTAAGTCGGCTAATGAGGGAATTTCTTGTTGTGTTATTAGTACGGGGTTATCATTCATTTCATCGTTATAAAGATATGCAGTTAACTCCTTTTGCAGTGCTTTTTGATCTTTGATATTGCTATATTTTTCAATAATTAACATCAGCTCATCAATTTGAATAATGCTAGGATCAATACCTTGTAAAGTGCCAATCACTTGATGACGAAAAGCATTTTTATGAAAGTTATTCAGTGAAGGATTAACAATAAATAACAATTTATCGGTAGATAAATGTGAGGTAGAAAAAACAATATCATAATAATGATGATATTTTTCGAACTCACGTTTAGACATGGCATCAGAAAAATGTAATTCAGGGAGCAATACTTGTAAAGTCAGGTAAAGATAAGTTGAGACAGTTGCACTATTTTCGCAAACAAAAATAGCGATCTTCTTTGTTTTAATTCGATTAATCAAACCTTCTCGAGTTAACCAACCGCCCAAAAGTACAGTAATAAAAGCGACCTCTTCATCTGGCATATTACAATGCAATATTTTTTCAAAAGGGGAAATTGCTTTTCGTACCATTTCATGTAAGTGACCAAATTCTTGCAATACAATGTCATATACACTGTTGATATTTGAAATATGATATCGAATACGATAATAAGCAGGTTTCCAATGCTGATAAATACGTTCAATCAGTTCGCTCTTATCTTTAAAGGTGATACAACTAATCTGTTCAAAATTAGCAATAACCTCAACGACACATTCTAATAGCACCGCATCTAAATGGAAATATTTATCGGATAGAGTTTGTATATTAGAGCTTTGCACTAATACCATCAAAAAAATTTGCTCATTAAGATCAGTGATACCAAATTTTTCAATGAGCTTTTTCAATAATTGAAAATCACGACTATTTGCAGCTTCAATATAATTCTCTGGCAAAAGCTCAATTTTTTTATCGGTTTCTATGCGCTGTAACATAAAACAAATAAAGTAAGTCAGCTCTTGCAACTGCTCATCAGTAAAAACAATTTTTAATTTTTTTTCTATTTCGCTAAAAACCTGCCCTACTTGTTCTAAACGACCTTGAGTAATAGTCTCATTTTCTCTAAAAATTTTATCAGCTATTGGCATACTAATAATTCGGCGAATTAATTTTAGCAACAAATAACGTTTGTCAATTTCAGTACCGATAATACGATAACCATTCTCGCGGTCATAGTTGATTTGTAAATGATATTGAACAATCATTGCTTGTACTTTTTTGATATCATTAAGAACAGTGTTTTGACTGACGGTAAGGAACGAAGAAAGATGTATTAACGACATTCTTTCCGTTCTAATTAATAGAAAAAAGAGTAGCAAATGAACTCGTTCATCTTCAGAATAAATATAACGTCCAATAGCAAGCGATACAGGCTCATCCCTAAAGGTTTCGATCACTAATTTAGGAACACTAAACTTACCTGTTTTAAATCGTTTAATTAATTCAAGATTAGATGATTCAAGAAAGTCATTAATTTTCTTAATGGTATAACTAAGCTGTTTACGAGTTAACCCAAATTCAGATTGAAGCTCTACACCACTCATATTTGGATTATGAATTAATGCTTTTAAAACAACATGAATTCGCTTATCGACAACCATATAATAATTACCTTATTGTTCGTTGTCTGATGGCAACTAATATTACCACCAGATTTATTGCAAAATATGTTCAACGAATGCTTTAGATCTCATTTATTCATTATTTTTCCGCTATGTCCTGCATGGCTTCTTTACGCAGTTCACGAGCATAAAAGAAATACCCCACACACCAATAAACAGCAAAAAATAATGGAACAAAATAGCCTTTTAAGCATTGCCAAATAAATGAAAATGCATAAGTAAAAATAGGCGCATCAATTGAACTATTTGAAATTAGCTGATTAGCTGGGATATCAATAGCCTTAGTTGTTAATCCTAAATCGGTAATAATCGGTGCAAATTGAGTTCCAACAAATAAGAAGAATGGCACACCAATGATGGCTAAAATCACCATTCTTAATGTGTTTCCTTTAGTTAAAATATATGCAGGAACAATAAGTGCCAAATTGATAATGCCAGCAAAAGGGAGAAGCTTGTTACCAGGTAAAATAACAGCCCAAATTAAGGTAAAAGGAATAGCTGCGATAACTGTAAACCAAATTTCACTTGAACCACCCATAAATGGCCAATCCAAGCCAACAAATAATTTACGTCCAGCAAAGCGTTTATTCATATATTCACTAATTGCTTCAGAAATTGGCGATAATGCCTGCATAAATAACTTAGAAATCATTGGAAATAGCATAAGCGCTGTAGCGGCTTGCACACCTAGCATTAAGATAGCTGCAACATCATAACCAGCAATAATCCCGAAAATCACACCTAACAAAAAACCAATCACATGATTTTCAGCAAATACACCAATTTTAGAACGTAATGTTGCTGCGTCCATTGGTTTATTTAAAATAGGTATTTTGCGAAGGAGTAGATCAAAAGGATAATAAATCGCACTGAAAAATAACATTCTATGAGTACAAGTTACCCCCGGAATACCCGTTAGTTTTTCAATTCGATGTTGGTTAATATCCCCCGAATTAAGCTCTAATATGATCTGCAAAGTAGCAATAATAAAGGCAAGAGGCAAAGCCACAACAGCACCTAAAATTGGTGTAGCGACGGCAACAACAATAAATGCGGTAAAAATTTTCCCCCACACATTCCATAAGTCTGCGTTAAAGGTATCAGTCTTTTTTAGTACCAACATTAAAATATTGACACCTACTTGCAAAGGAAACATAAGAAAAGCATATGGCCAAGCCCAAGATACGTTCGCCATAGTTGTCCAACCGCCATCGATAATACTCAATTCAATCCCTGTTCGCTCCATCATAGTTTGCGCTGCTAAGCCAATAGCACCCACCATAAAACCAATCAACATACTCATACCAACAAATGCTACACCTAACGTAATGGCAGCCGAAGCACCATCTCTAAATTTCATGCGTACAATTAAACCCGCAATGAGCATAATGAATGGTACAAAAACTGGCGCACCTAAATTCAAAATATAATTTATAATTGTTCCTAAAAATTCCATATTTGTACTCCTATTTACAGGCATCAATAATTTTTTGTAGCTCCGCTTCCATATTCATCCCTGTTAAAAACGCAATACCATTGATGACAGGAATAGGGTACTGTTTTTCAATTTTAGTTATCGCTATATAAGCAGCACTATTTTTAATGTGAGTATCGACAGATTTAAGATCAACAACTTCTACTTTTATTTCATCAAGATTCCGTTCTTTTAATAAACGAGTAACCTTGCTGGCGACGGTTTGTGATGTGGCCACTCCGCTGCCACATGCAACAATAACTTTTTTCATAATGCCTCCTTATAAATTGATATTGGATGTCAATAGTGTAAAAATTTCATGTTCAGTTTTTGCGTGATAAAGTTCTTCTAAAAAACACGAATTCACAAAGCAGGACATCAATTTTTGCAATAAATCAATATGCCCATCCTTTTGATTAAACCCTAGCAAAAACACAAAGTTAGCCTTTAACACATGGTCATTATTTGCCATTTCACGCCATGGAATGGTTTCTTTGGCTCGAGTAAAAAAGATAAACGGTCTAATAACATGTTCGACATCAGTATGCGGCATCGCAACCACATAAGGCTCAGTTGGTAATGCGGTAGGAAATGAAGACTCTCTTTGTTTAATTGCATCTAAAAAGGAATGATTTACATAACCACCACTTTTTAAAATAGGAAAAGTAAAATCGAAAAATTGATTTGTATCTTGAAAGTCTTTATCTAAAAGAATCAAATCTTGAAAAAACATTTGGTCGTTAGATTCATTTCCCATTTCATCCTCCATCATGATGTGATCAGCAAACTTTTAGAAATATTGTTAATTTGCTATTGCTAGAATTAAATCAACACTAATTTGATAGCATCAATTGTAGGAAATTAAGGTAAAAGAAACGAATGGATTTGATACCAAATAATATCCATGATATTGCTCATCACAGGGACAATGATGTAGCTATCCCTTAAGCTATTGCAACTCAGAAGTAGCAATTCGCAATTATAAAAACAAAGGAGGTAAACTAGAAAACCATGATAAAGCACAACATTGTATCAATATAAAAAAGCAAGCGCTGGAATTCGAGTTAAATCTCTATGCTATAGAGTGACCTCTAAATAATTTAAATAAGGTGTGTCAATCAACGTCATTGTTAATGATAACAAACTGTTGCTTGACAAAGACCTTATATTTAGTAAGGATATCATTTGACTTTGTACTATTTTGTTCTAACGGCATTTTTCTAAAAAGAATTTAATACATTGAGCCTAAGGAAACTGCTATTACCAATTGTCACTATATAGAAAATATAGCTCGTATTGATAAAAAAATTAAGGATTGTTTCATGACTTGGATAACCGTAAAATCCGTCACCTATCCACGTCAATCCTCAAAAGTAATTGCCAAAGTCAAGACGGGAGTGAGGCCATTAGAAAAGATTTTAATTCGAAGAATACCAGTTAATTTGCTGATATTTGAAGTTGGGCATTTTGGGATTAAATTTTTACATGAAGACGAATCAGAAATAGATAAAGTAATGAAAAATTCACGTGAAAGGGGATTAAAAGAAAAAGATCTTGTTGATAACGATGAAAATCCATTACAAAGCTCAAGTAAAGCCAACGGCTTTCGGGAAAGTTATGGTTGGTATCCTGTAGATTTTCCTTTTCAACCTATAAATATTTTTAATGGCAAAAACATCATTTCTAGCGATAGTACTTTAAATGGTAACCATCCCAAAAGACGAAAGAAAGATCACAACAAAGAATTAACTGAATTAACGCCAACAAAAGACCGAAATGCAGGGCGCAAAAAAAATAATAATGACCATTCTTGCCGAGCCTTTGATCCACATCAAAATGGTCATTTCCATTTGGAGAAAATCAAATTTACAACATCGCCTTATTTGTTGCCTAATGATACGCGAAATGAAGAGCAGATATTTGATGCAATACAACAGAATGGGACACATGAAGAATGGAGTTGGACCAATGACAGTTATAAGAAAAACAATTGCCGTACTTTTTTGTTTTTATTATTAACTACCTGTAATTTAGCTGATCCTGATTGTATTGGGTTAGAGCAAGATAGGCATTTTATCCGTTATAAAAAATCTTTAGATAGCCTTTCTAAAAAAACAACAGAAAAAAATATAATAAGAAAAATACTAATGAAAAAACTATTAGATATATCTGAAAATGCGAAGCTTGAATAATGTAATAAGTAAACCTAAATTTAAAGGAGTTAATAATGACATGAAACATTTAATAAAAATATGTTTATTTTCTTTTGTATTATGGGTAGCAACTTTTCAATCTGTTTTAGCCGAGGTAAAGATGCAAGACCAACAAGCACAACTAGTCAAAAAACTAAAAACACAGGGCATTATACCCAATAAAGTCTATTTTCAACGTGATTTTGATATTTTTATTGATAAAAAATATAGCTTTCCTGAAGAAGATTTATCCACATCGGTAATTGCTCTAGAAAACCATCCTGATATGTATGAAATCGCAACTCAAAATATTGCTCAGGTCAAATTAAATCAGAATTATCAATATAGTAATATATGGCAGCGGGAGCGCAATATTATTGAAATATTATATCCGACCGATTCTTTTCAATCGCTAGAGGATGGTGTTTATTTTTATACCTTAGATGAGCATAAACAATTACAACAACACGCTTCATTTGAAGAAGTGTTTGAATTACCTTGCTATCTGCGGGTTGAAAAAAAGCATGGTATTGTGGTCAGTATTCAAAAAAGACCTTTAGCTGCAATGACGCATTATCGTTATGATTATTGGGACAATAAGAACATAAAACAGCTTAACCTCGATATGTATGATAACAATCATAATATTATTTATACCTCTGAAGTCCTTTTTGATGAAAATACGGGGCTAATGACTCAAGCAACGAGAAAAAACCCGATAACGGGGCGCTATTCAATTGAAAATTATATTAGAGAGATTAATCTTTATAGCATTGCGGACTACTTTAACAAACAAGGCATAAAAACTAATCATGTCATTCATCATAACCAGTCCCTAATACATGCAGAAAACCAAATACTTAATAAAGCAGGTCAAGTTATAAAAACAAAAAATAGGGAGCCTGAAGACATCTTTGATTTTGAAAAAGATTTGCCCGAACCCTATCCTTACAATAAATTAATGATAGATGTAAAAAAAGCCCATATGTTATTTACGGATTCGTTGTTTGAACAGGGTCTGGATGATAATAGTAAATACGATAGTGAGGCTAAACAACGCGTCGAATATTTAGGCATTAAACCTAAGCAAGTTTATTACCATCAATTACCTTTTCCCGGTTTTATGGCAGAGCGATACAAAAACTTTCCCCACCAAGCCCCATTAACATTAATTGAGGCCGAAAACCAATCTCCTCATGATAAATATAGCGATTTAATCCAAGTAGAAATAGGTGATAATTATCAGTATAAAAAAATTAATAAAACAAAATGGCAACAATCGCCAATTTCACTACCTTTAGCGCAGTTTAAATCATTAGAAAATGGTGTATATTTTTATACGTTGACAGATAAAGACCAATTAACGCCATTAGATAGCATTGAGCAGGCAGTTAGCTTACCCACTTATATCCGTGTTGAAAAAGAAATGGGCAAAATCATATCAATATTACAAAAAAAACGAATACAGTGGTTATCCACCGAATTTGAATATAAAAAAAATGTCCCTATTAGCAGTAAATTGACCGTACTTGAAAGCCTAGTGATACCTAAATTAATGATAGAAACCAAGTATGAAAAAGGTAGTTATATACCGTTATCTCAAATTATCAAAAATGAACAAGGAACCACCATCAGAACATTTATACATTGTAAAAAGAAGAATATTGCTGCGATATTAGAAAGATTTAATGAGCAGGGCATTAAAACTAACCATATTGAAATATCAAATGAAGGAGATATCCTGAACCAATATCTTGATAATAAAGGCAATGTGTTATTTACCACCCATGAAATTGAAGACCAAAATAATCCTCAACTCTATGATAATTTACCTTTTAACCCTGATGGTTTTGAAATGATACTATTTGAACATGTTTAATGAAAAAAAATAATAACTAAATAATTTAGATAACTTAAATAAGGTGCGTTAATCAACGACATTTTTCTAAAAAGAATTTAATACATTGAACCTAAGGAAACTACTATTACCAATTGTCACTATATAGAAAATATAGCTCGTATTGATAAAAAAATTAAGGATTATTTCATGACTTGGATAACCATAAAATCCGTCACCTATCCACGTCAATCCTCAAAAGTCATTGCCAAAGTCAAGGCGGGAGTAAGACCATTAGAAGAGATTTTAATTCGAAGAATACCGATTAATTTGCTGATATTTGAAGTTGGGCATTTTAGGATTAAATTTTTACATGAAGACGAATCTGAAATAGATGAAGTAATGAAAAATTCACGTGAAAGGGGATTAAAAGAAAAAGATCTTGTTGATAACAATAAAAATCCATCACAAATCTCAAGTAAAGCCAATGGCTTTCGGGAAAGTTATGGTTGGTATCCTGTAGGTTTTCCTTTCCAACCTATAAATATTTTTAATGGCAAAAACATCATTTCTAGCGATGGTACTTTAAATGGTGACCACTCCAAAAGACAAAAGAAAGATCACAACAAAGAATTAACTGAATTAACGCCAACAAAAGATCGAAATGCAGGGCGCAAAAAAAATAATAATGACCATTCTTGCCGAGCCTTTGAGCCGCATCAAAATGGTCATTTCCATTTGGAGAAAATCAAATTTACAACATCGCCTTATTTGTTGCCTAATGATACGCGAAATGAAGAGCAGATATTTGATGCAATACAACAGGATGGGACACATGAAGAATGGAGTTGGACCAATGACAGTTATAAGGAAACCAATTGCCATACTTTTTTGTTTTTATTATTAGCCACCTGTAATTTAGCTGATCCTGATTGTATTGGGCTAGAGCAAGATAGGCATTTTATCCGTTATAAAAAATCTTTAGATAACCTTTCTAAAAAAACAACAGAAAAAAATATAATAAGAAAAATACTAATGAAAAAACTATTAGATATATCTGAAAATGCAAAGCCGGAATACAACAACTAGTAAATCTAATTTGAAAGGAGTTGAAGACGATATGAAAAACTTGGTAAAGATATGCTTAATCCCTTTTTTATTATGGGTGAGAACTTTTCACTGTGTTTTAGCAGAGGTAAACATAAATAATCAACAACAAATGATACAAAAATTAAAAGCTCAGGGCATTGTACCTGATAATGTCTATTTTCAACATGATTTTCTAAACTTTCTTAATAATAAATACAGTGTCCCTGAAAAAGAGCTATTCTCGTCATTAGTTAATTTAGAAACAAAACCCAAAATGTATAAAATGGCTATTCAAAATATAGCTCAGGTAAAATTAAATAAAAACTATCAATACAACGATGTATGGCAGCGTAAGCGTAATATTATCGAAATATTATATCCAACAGATTCCTTTCAATCGCTAGCTGATGGAGTTTATTTTTATACCTTAGATGAACATAAGCAATTACATAAACAAGCCTCATTCAAAGAGGTTTTTGAGCTACCTTGCTATTTACGGGTTGAAAAAAAACATGGCATAGTGGTCAGTATCCAAAAAAGACCTTTATCAACAATTAATCATTATCATTATGATTATTGGCAAAATCATAATTTAAAAAACCTTAAAATAGAATTATATGATAATGATCACAATATTATATATTCTTCTGAGGTATTTTTTGATGAAGATACGGGATTAATGACCAAAGCAATTAGAAAAAATATAAAATCAGGAAATTCAGTCATTGAATCCTATATTAGACAAGATGGTATCTACGCAATTGATGATTATTTTGATAATCAAGGAATTAAAACTAATCATGTGATTCGTTATGAAAAACCCAAACATATAGAAAATCAAATTTTAAATAAAAATGGCAAAGTAGTTAAAACTAAAAAATACGAGCCAGAAGAAATCTTCGATTCTCAAAAAGATTTAGATGAACCCTATCCTTATAATAAATTAATCATGAATGTACAAAAAAGTAATGCATTATTAACCGATACGATGTTTGAACAAAGTATTGGCGATAATACGATAACCATTCTCTCGCGGTCATAGTTGATTTGTAAATGATATTGAACAATCATTGCTTGTACTTTTTTGATATCATTAAGAACAGTGTTTTGACTGACGGTAAGGAACGAAGAAAGATGTATTAACGACATCCTTTCCGTTCTAATTAATAGAAAAAAGAGTAGCAAATGAACTCGTTCATCTTCAGAATAAATATAACGTCCAATAGCAAGCGATACAGGCTCATCCCTAAAGGTTTCGATGACTAATTTGGGAACACTAAATTTACCAGTTTTAAATCGTTTAATTAATTCAAGATTAGAGGATTCAAGAAAGTCATTAATTTTCTTAATAGTATAACTAAGCTGTTTACGAGTTAACCCAAATTCAGATTAAAGCTCTACACCACTCATATTTGGATTATGAATTAATGCTTTTAAAACAACATGAATTCGCTTATCGACAACCATATAATAATTACCTTATTGTTCGTTGTCTGATGGCAACTAATATTACCACCAGATTTATTGCAAAATATGTTCAACGAATACTTTAGATCTCATTTATTCATTATTTTTCCGCTATATCCTGCATGACTTCTTTACGCAGTTCACGAGCATAAAAAAATACCCCACACACCAATAAACAGCTAAAACCAATGAAACAAAATAGCCTTTTAAGCATTACCAAATAAATAAGTTGATTTCCCTGTATTCCGCCTGCTTTAATGCAAACAGAATAAGGAAATAACTAGATCATTAAAAATTAAGATATTAATTTTTAAATGAATGAATTGGAGCAGGAATTCGTCCCCCACGGTTGATGAAATCACATGAACCAAATTTGCTTACCGGCATAACTGGTGCATGACCTAATAAGCCACCAAATTCGATATTATCGCCGACTTTTAAACCTTCCGCAGGAATAATTCTTACCGCTGTTGTTTTATGGTTAATCACCCCTATTGCAGCCTCATCAGCAATAATTGCTGAAATAGTTTCAGCCGGCGTATCACCAGGAATCGCAATCATATCGAGTCCAACTGAACATACACAGGTCATCGCTTCAAGTTTTTCAAGATTTAATGCACCGTTATTAACAGCATCAATCATACCTGCATCTTCAGAAACAGGAATAAATGCTCCGCTTAAACCACCAACATGACCACACGCCATCACACCACCTTTTTTAACTGCATCATTAAGCATAGCTAGTGCCGCTGTTGTGCCATGCGTGCCTACTGCCTCTAACCCCATTTCTTCTAAAATATGAGCAACCGAGTCACCAATGGCTGGCGTTGGCGCTAACGATAAATCGACAATTCCAAATTTAACACCTAAACGTTCAGAAGCTTCTTTACCAACCAATTGTCCCATTCGTGTAATTTTAAATGCGGTTTTTTTGATGGTTTCAGCAACAATATCAAAAGGTTCACCTTTAACTTTTTCCAGCGCTCGTTTAACTACACCGGGTCCACTAACACCCACATTAATCACACAATCAGCTTCACCTACACCATGAAAGGCACCAGCCATAAATGGGTTATCTTCAACCGCATTGGCAAACACAACTAACTTAGCGCATGCCATGCTGCTATTATCTGCCGTTAATTTCGCCGCTTCTTTGATAATATGTCCCATTTGCTTTACAGCATCCATGTTGATCCCCGTTTGGGTAGAACCAACATTAACTGATGAGCAAACTCGTTCAGTTTGTGCTAAAGCTTGAGGAATGGATTTTATTAAAATCTCATCTCCTTTATGATAGCCTTTTTGCACCAGTGCCGAAAAACCACCAATAAAGTTAACATCTACCGCTTTGGCCGCTTCATCCAGTGTTTTGGCAAACGCGACATAATCTTTATCATCGCTTGCACCAGCAATCAAAGATATTGGTGTGACAGAAATACGTTTATTAATAATTGGAATACCAAATTCTGAGGTAATCTCATTGCCAACTTTGACCAAGTTTTTAGCTAATCGTGTGATTTTGTCATAAATTTTTTGCCGTGCTTTTTCACCATTACTATCTATACAATCAAGGAGAGAAATACCCATGGTTATTGTGCGGATATCAAGCTTTTCTTCCTCAATCATTTTAATGGTTTCGAGGATCTGTTTTGTTTCCATTAGAACTATCCTTTTAAATAAACAACGAATTAATATTACAAACGATGCATAGCATCAAAAATTTCTTCACGTTGTAAGTTGACCTTGACCTTAAGCTTATCGCCTGTTTGGATAAGAGTTGTTTTTACCTCATCAAATGACACTTTAATTTTAGATAAATCAAGTAGCATAATCATCGTAAAATATTCATCCATAATGGTTTGGCTGACATCTAAAATATTAATATCTAGTTCATACAATTTTTGGCTAATACCAGCGATAATTCCCGTTTGATCTTTGCCGATGACTGTTAAAATAGTTTTCATAATACTCCCCGCACAAATTTTAGACAATTAAATAGTATTTATTGAGCTAACTATAATAGCATCTTCAAAAATTATCGAAATAGGAGTAGATTGTTTTTTATTAAAACAAAAAACTATCACAATAAATATAAAGGGCGATATTATGGTGAATTTCCAAAAATCCAATAAATTGGAACATGTTTGTTATGACATTCGTGGACCAATTCTTGAACATGCAAAGCGACTCGAAGAAGAAGGTCAAACTATTCTTAAACTCAACATTGGAAATCCCGCTCCTTTCGGTTTTGCTGCCCCTGATGAATTATTAGTTGATGTAATTAGAAATTTATCTTCTTCACAGGGTTATTGTGACTCCAAAGGTCTTTATTCTGCTCGTAAAGCAATCATGCAACATTATCAAGCCCGAGGAATTAATAGTTTAGATGTTGAAGATATTTACATTGGCAACGGTGTATCAGAACTAATAGTGCAATCTATGCAGGCATTACTTAATAGTGGTGATGAAATACTCGTTCCTATGCCTGATTATCCATTATGGACAGCTGCAGTTAGCTTGTCTGGCGGTAATGCTGTGCACTATCTTTGCGATGAAGAAGCAAACTGGTCACCAGATTTAGAAGATATTAAACAAAAAATCACCCCAAAAACGAAAGGAATAGTGATTATCAATCCCAATAACCCAACTGGTACGGTTTATAGTAAAGATGTGTTACTTGAAATTGCGGAAATCGCTAGACAACATAATTTAATTATTTTTGCTGACGAAATTTACGATAAGATTTTATATGATGATGCCGAGCATTATTCTATTGCCGCATTAGCGCCCGATTTATTTGTTATTACCATGAGTGGTCTATCAAAAACTTATCGCGTTGCTGGGTTCAGGCAAGGTTGGATGGCACTTTGTGGCCCTAAACACCACGTAAAAGGCTATATTGAAGGCTTAAATATGTTGGCTTCAATGCGCTTATGTGCCAATGTACCATTACAACATGCAATTCAAGGTGCACTAGGTGGTTATCAAAGTATCAATGAATTTATTGTACCAGGAGGACGACTATACGATCAGTGTATGTTGGCCTGGAGACTTCTTAATGACATACCCGGCGTTTCATGTACCAAACCACAAGGTGCTTTGTATCTATTTCCAAAATTAGATCAGAAAAAATTTAACATCCATAACGATCAAAAATTAGTTCTGGATTTCTTATTGCAAGAAAAAGTGCTACTTGTACAAGGGACTGGATTTAATTGGCATAAACCCGATCATGTTAGAATTGTTGCATTACCTCATTCCGGTGAACTTGAAGATGCTATTGGGCGATTTGCTAAATTCTTATCTTCTTATAAACAATAAATCGATAATTCATTTATTCCCAGTTTTTACTGGGAATAAATTTAATAGATCAATCAAAATAGCCATATTACCTTTAACTATTTCATCATGAAGACAAGCACCCTCACAATAAAACGTTGAGTTGCTAGTGTTGTTGACGAAAACTTCATATTATCCCAAACAAATGTATAAAATTTAAAGGCTAACTGCGTATCCCAAAATAGCAATATTATCAGTTAATTCAAATTGCAAAGATTTCTGAAGGTAGAAGTTTTCTTTATAACTTCTCATGTTTTCGAATTGAACAGCTTGTTTATAACCTTGATTTGCTACTAAGTATCCCGCCGCAACTGTTGCAATTAGAATAAAAAATTGACTAATCCAAAAACCGGCTTTTTTATTTCATCAATTTTATCTATCTTAGAGTTTGACATTATTTTATCAGGTTTTATTTTCTTCACTCCCTGAGCCAACACTTGATAGATAGCAAAAAAAAGCGCCATGAATGGCGCTTTAGACTAAGAATAACTATTTTTTATTTTTTTAGTTCAGCTAGTTTTTTACGAATGTTTTTAGCGCGATCTGATGAAGATGGATGACTACTTAAAATTGAAGAATCACCGCCACCTAATTTATCAAATGCAGTTGCAAGACCTGCTGGATTAATTTTTTTCTTAACTAAGTAATCGAAAGAGTAATTGTCTGCATCTTGTTCTTGTTTTTGTGAAAACTGAGAATTAATCACAGCTGATGCTAAAGCACCTAATTTAGATTTAGATAATGAAGCTACTGCTGCATTACCTGATGCTGCCGCTGCATCACGTGCTATTTCGGTTGCATAAGCAACTTGCATAGCTTTCTTGCTATGACCTAAAGCAACGTGACCTAATTCGTGGCCTAAAACACCTTCAATTTCATTGTCAGTCATCATGTCCATTAAACCACTATAGACACGAACACAACCATTAGCCATCGCCCAAGCATTAACATCTTTTGTAATGTATACTTTATAGTTAATTGGAGTTCCATCTAAGTTATTACCAAGGGCTTTAGCGATTTTATTTAATCGTTTAGTATAAGCACTTTTTGCAGGAGCGATTTTTGATTGGGCATCCATTTCAGCGCATGATTTTTGACTTAATGCTTTCACATCATTATCACTTAAAGTTGCAGCTTTCAAACCTTTCATTCCAAGACTAGTTAAGTCATCTGCACTCATGTTTTTACAACCAACTAGAGACATTGCAGCAACTAAAGGTAGTGCAACCAACAATGTTTTTTGATGTTTTTTCATACTCTTTTCCTTATATCAATATAAATTTCAATTGCCTATTTTTTTTAGACGGGTGAAATTTTAACGCAACTATCATAATAATCAATAAATAATTACTTGCTTAGGTATTATGAGGGCTTTAGACTAATGCCTCATTTTTTGAGGAACACAATTATGCAACTATCCGATTTTGATTTTTATCTCCCCAAAGAGCTGATTGCCCAACATCCTTCCAAAACCAGAAGTGCATGTCGACTTTTATCACTTGATAGCCACACAGGTAAAATTGAAGATAATGTATTTACTGATATTATAGATAAAATAAATCCTGGCGATTTACTTATTTTTAACAATACGAAAGTTATTCCTGCTCGCTTATATGGGAAAAAAGCTTCAGGAGGAAAAGTTGAAATATTGATTGAAAAAATATTAGATAGTAACCGAGCTCTTGCGCATATTAAGGCATCAAAATCACCCAAAGTAGGCTCTGAAATGATATTAGGAGAAGATGCGTCTATTTATGTTACCATGCTAGCACGCCACGATGCTTTATTTGAATTACAGTTTCCTGATGATATACTTAGCATTTTAAATAAAATTGGTCATATTCCATTACCGCCTTATATCGATCGTCCAGATGATGACCAAGACCGTGAAATTTATCAAACAGTTTATAGCAAAGTGCCTGGTGCTGTTGCTGCACCGACGGCTGGCCTTCATTTTGATAATCCTCTATTAGAAAAATTAAAACAAAAAGGGGTTGAAATGGCATTTGTTACTTTACACGTCGGCGCAGGAACGTTCCAACCGGTTAGAGTTGAAAATATTGAAACACATGTTATGCACTCTGAGTATGCCGAAGTACCTGAATCTGTTGTGGAAGCAGTGTTAGCGTGTAAAGCAAGAAACAATAAAGTTATCGCTGTAGGGACAACGTCTGTTCGAGCTTTAGAAAGTGCTGCACAAAAAACAGGAAAAATAGCATCTTTTTTTGCTGATACCCAAATTTTTATATATCCGGGCTATCAATTTAAGGTTATTGATTCACTTATTACCAATTTCCATTTACCTGAATCAACCTTGATTATGCTTGTTTCTGCATTTGCTGGTTACCAAAATACCATGAATGCTTATCAACATGCAGTTAATGAAAACTATCGATTTTTTAGTTACGGTGATGCCATGTTTATCACCACTGAGGATAACCAATCTTAAAGGCATGTTAAATAAATAGCCAAATAAAATTAGACTAAGCCATAATAACTAAAACTTTATTGGCTATTTTAAAACTATCCATATAAATACTTATTTATTGCTTAATCTACCTAAAATACGATCAATACGTTTTGTATTTGACGGATGTGATGTTATTTTTTGGGTTGAATGAATCGGCATCTTTTTTAACATAGTTACAAGGCCTATAGGATTAATATTTTCGCGTATTAATAAATCTAAAGCATAATGATCCGCTTCAAACTCATATTGTTGGGCAATATCTTCTTTAATAAGAACAACAATATCGTTATTAACTAGCTCAACATAAGGGGCAAGTCTAAAAGATTTTATAGCATGCTTAAGGGCAATATGAGCTTGCTCATGAGCTAAAACAGCCTGTAGCTCATTATCATTCAGTAATTTCATTAGCCCACTATTTATACGAATACAACCATTAACTGTAGACCACGCATTAGGTTCGGTATTTAAATAAACTTTGTAAGTTACTTCAATATTATTAACTTGTTTAGGTAATGTTTGGGTTAGCATTTCAAGTCTTTTGTAAAGCCAACTATTTTCATTAGCAATAACAGATCGTTTATCTGATTGCGTACACGATTGTGCTCCAATAGCCACAAGATCTTGTTCAGACAACTGTTTAATTTGTTCAGATGTAATAATAAATGTAGTGTCATTATTTTGGTTTTGACAACCAACCAATACACTAAATAAAAAGCATGACATTATAAATGAAATAATATGTTTCAAGGGTTTTAATTCCTTTCTATATTGTCTATTGAGACCTAGCACGATAAACTATGCCCCGCAAATGAATGATACTACTACGTAGTATAACAATGATTGGCGCCAAACTGTTTATTTGGTCGCAAGAGGTTAATAAAAAATGAAATTTGAATTAGACAATACCGACGGGTTAGCACGTCGAGGTCGTATGAAATTCGATCGCCGAGGAGTCGAATATACTGTTGAAACTCCAGCATTTATGCCTGTTGGTACTTATGGAACCGTAAAAGGTATGACACCTGAAGAGGTTGCAGCAACCGGGGCTCAAATCTTACTTGGTAATACATTCCATTTATGGTTAAGGCCTGGGCAAGAAATCATGCGCAAACATGGCGACTTACATGACTTTATGCAATGGCATGGCCCTATTTTAACCGATTCTGGTGGGTTTCAAGTTTTTAGTTTAGGAGATATTCGCAAAATCAAAGAAGAAGGCGTCTATTTCCGTAATCCAATCAATGGAGATTCGATTTTCTTATCCCCCGAAATTTCAATGGAAATTCAATACGATTTAGGTTCAGATATTGTCATGATTTTTGATGAATGTGCGCCCTTTCCTGCAGATTGGGATTACGTCAAAAAATCAATGGAGATGTCATTACGCTGGGCCAAACGAAGTCGCCAGAGATTTAATGAATTAGGCAACAAAAATGCGCTATTTGGTATCGTGCAAGGAGGTATACATCAGGAATTACGTGATATCTCAATTAAAGGATTAACCGAAATTGGCTTTGATGGCTATGCAGTTGGGGGATTGGCTGTTGGAGAACCTAAAGCGGATATGCACCGAATTTTAGAAGGTACTTGTCCACAATTACCTGCCGATAAACCTCGTTACCTAATGGGAGTAGGTAAACCTGAAGATTTAGTTGAAGGAGTACGCCGCGGAATTGATATGTTTGACTGTGTAATGCCAACCCGAAATGCGCGTAATGGCCACTTATTTGTTACCGATGGTGTGATAAAAATCCGGAATGCTAAATATAAAGACGACACCACACCACTTGATCCTCATTGTGACTGTTATACGTGTAAGAATTATACTAAATCTTATCTTCATCATTTAGATAAGTGTGGTGAGATTTTAGGTGCGCGTTTAAATACCATCCACAATTTACGTTATTACCAACGCTTAATGACAGAAATTCGTGAAGCTGTTGCTAACAAACGTTATGAAGATTTTGTTGTCGAATTTTATCAACGCATAGGTAAAACACCGGCACCTTTATCAAAATAAACACGTAATGGGCATAATTTTTTGCGGTAAGTATTGACACTTTTTAGTTAGCGCAGTATTATGCGCTTCCTAACGGCGAGTAGCGCAGCTTGGTAGCGCAACTGGTTTGGGACCAGTGGGTCGGAGGTTCGAATCCTCTCTCGCCGACCAATTTTATTAGAAAAGCCTGCTCATATGAGTAGGCTTTTTATTATCCCTATTTCGAAATGATAAAAACCGATTTATATTTCAAACCTAACTTAGCAAAATAACGTTGCTTTAATAATGCAACTAAAAACTAGAATCTAATATCGTTTTTATTCTATCTAATCTTTATCAAAACTATAAACTGTCACGGGATTTAATCACGGGAAATAATGTCGATAAACCTGACTTATACTGTTCTGCTGTGTTTTTAGCTTATTTAATAATAAAGTTGCAATGTATTCCCCAATTTGTTTGGCTTGCAATGCCACTGTTGTCAAAGGGGGAAAGCTAACTCGACTAAACTCATTATCACCAAATCCCTCACAGATAATTGGATATTTTGATTAAGCTTATCGGAAACCTGGCATTCGTAAAGCTTTTGATACTGTCATTGTTCCCACACCAGCATATTTAGGGCTATCACATTTCTATTATTTTTTAATACCTAGTGTTTATTCAGTATGTTAACCTACTTAACAACAATCAATGTTATCAATTCTGTCAGTGATCGAAAAAAGGCAATACAACTTTGTTCTGCGCCATTATTAAAAAATAATACCATTCCACCAAGTTATATTAAGGCTATTTTTGAGCTGCATGAATCAATAGGGCCTTATTACGTATTGGCACAGGGTATTGCTAGACTAGAACAAGGTATAGATCAATTAGGTTTATCCATGTTATTAGTCAAGCAAAGAGTTAAATTTAACTCTCAAGAGAATGACCCTGTCTATTTAATTACTCTATTAGCAGACAATGATAGCACCAGCGAAATCGTGATGAAATTTTAGCTTTTATCGAACTTTATTAAATTCAATTAAAATCAATAAAAAGAAACCAAAATTATTGGTTTCTCTTGCTACCACTTTAAAATATTATCAAACAAACTATTTAATCAGTAATCAAGGTGCTATTAGCTAGCCATACTGCCATACATGATTAACAAAGCAACAACACCAATTGCTAATATCGCTGTAGTGTATTGTGTTTTGATACGATACTTTTTCACTTCACCAACTGACAGATCTCTATTTTGGTTCTTACTTTGATAGTAATAATACATCGGTAAACCAATTAATGTCAGTACGATTGATGCAATACCATTTTCTGTTTGATGAATCAGCATACCATAAATGACATAAAGAGAACCCGCAATAGCAATAATAGGAATAAGTGGATAGCCAATTACTTTATAAGATCTTGGTATATTAGGGTATTTTTTTCTGGCTATAATAACACCAATAAAAGTTAATAAATAAAAAAACCAAATCGAAAACATCGAAATTTCAGACAAACGATCGGCATCTAATAATACCGAGTATAAAAATGAAAAAACGACAAGCACTAAAATTGCATTTACCGGTGAACGGCTGTCTTCATCTATTGTGCTTAAATAGCGCGCACCAACGATATTGCCTCGCTCAGCCATACTAAAAATAGTACGTGATAATGTCATTATATAGCCATTAATTCCTCCCAAAATTGAGACCATGATACCAACTGCAACCAAATTACCACCTAAATGTCCAAACAGACGTTGCGATGCAACAGAAGAAGCCTTATGTCCTAATGAGACCATCTCTTGAACTGGAAAGATTTTAAATAATGCAATATTGATACAAGCATAGACAATGACTAAAAATATAATTCCCAAAATAATTGCTTTAGGCAATACTTTAGCTGGATTATTAATTTCACCCGCAACCGATGCTACTTGAGCCCAGCCATCATAAGCAAATAATGTAGCTAAGATCGCAACAGCAAAGGGGGCATACGTCTCAATACCCTGACCACTAGCACTAAATAATGCAACTTGCCCATTACCTTTACATAATCCAAATATCGCTAGTAACAATATTGGGATCAATTTACAAGCCGTCGCAATAGTTTGCAGATAGCCAGCTTGTTTAACACCAATTGCATTAATAAAAGCAATAAAACCTAATGCTCCAGCTCCTACTGCCATTTTGTATGTACTTTCAATTTCAAATAATGAACAAAACACCGAACTAAAATAGCCTACTAGTGCACCAATTAAAGCAGGCGAAAAAATGACTGTCATCATCCAACCATAAAGATGAGAAATTTTGGCACCATAGATTTTTTCTAAATAAACGAGCATTCCACCAGTTTTTGGAAACATAACACCTAGTTCGCAAAGCGTTAACCCGCCACAAATAGAAATAACACCACCAATTAACCAAGCTAATAGTGCATAATAATAATCACCAGCGACTTCTAGTACTGCAGGGGGTTTCATAAAAGCACCGGCCCCTAAAACCATTCCCACAACCAGTGATAATGCAGAAACTAAACCAAGATCTTTCCTTAATTTATTTTCTAAATTATGTTCTGACATAAAGATCCCCTGAAATATATAAATAAACGTAAAAAATTTATTCATAATAGGGATTTATTTATAAAATACAAGAAAGATTCACTTTACCTAATTAAAAACTTAAAAAATAAGTATGATAAAATAAATAAAAAGTCAGCAAGAACTGACTTTTTATTCGTTATATTTTTGAAAAATTATTCATTTTTCTTCGCTTTCATATCAACAACCATACGACCTCGAATTTTACCAGCCTACATTTTCTCAATCATATCATTGATATTTTCCTATATAACTAAATAATAATTAAAGTTCTACGGTCAGTATTTATTATGCAATATCTTTAGCGATATACTTTTGACTGTTATTATTAATTAATAAAAATAACCCAATCAATGCACCAAATCCAAATAATCCAATAACATAAATGGCAGGCGCCATTTTGCTCACAAAATCACTCAAAAAGGAGATCAACAAAGGGGTTAATCCGCCGGTAATGGCGTAAGCCATATTAAATGAAAACGATACCCCACTGTAACGAATCTGAGTAGGAAACACGGTCACCATAAAATAAGCAAAAGAACCGACAATACCAACGACAAAACCCGTTAATGAATAAGTCACGAATAAAAGGTGCGGATTATCTAATGAAAGATAAAAAATAGCGATAACAATGGTTGCAATAGTACAACCTATAAATATCACTTTTCCCATAGCAAATTTATCCATCATCATGCCATAAAAAGTACAACTTATAATGAGCCCAATAATTGCCAATATATTTCCTTGCAACGCATCGATCGGCGAGTAGCCAAATTGCTTTTGTAATAAAATTGGTGTCATTAGCATAATCACCATAATACCTGCAGATAGCACCCAAGTGAGTAACATTGACAAAATAGTCTGAGGTAAATACTGCGTTAACACAGTTATAACTGGTATTTTTTTAGCCAATTCTTGTTGTTTACGCTTTTGCATTTCCAGAAAAATTGGTGTTTCTTTTAACCAACGACGTAAATACATTGCAATCAATCCAAAAACACCACCGATAATAAATGGTATACGCCATCCCCAATCAATGAGTTGTTCGGCTGATAAGAATTTATTCATAGCTGCTGAAACTAACGAACCGAGTAAAATACCTAGACTTAATCCACTGGTTAAAATGCCACATGCCAATCCAATTTTATTTTTCGGCACATGCTCAGCAACAAAAGTCCAAGCCCCTGGAACTTCACCACCAACCGCTAATCCCTGACACAATCGCATTAATAACAATAATAGAGGTGCAAAAATACCAATATGCGTGTAAGTAGGTAAACAACCTATAAATAGTGTTGGTAATGCCATAAGTAATATACTTAACGTAAACATTTTTTTGCGACCGAACAGATCGCCAAAGTGCGCCATTACAATACCACCGAATGGGCGAATCAAATATCCAGCAGCAAAAATACCAAAAGTTTGAACTTGACTAAGCCAAGCCGGCATATCATTTGGAAAAAACAGATGACTTATGGTTATTGAAAAAAAGACAAAAATAATAAAATCATAAAATTCTAATGCTCCACCTAATGCGGAAAGAGCCAATGTTTTATAGTCCTGAACATTTAGAGTTCTTGTCGGTGTATGGGTTACTACATCTTGCATGTGGATCCTTGTAAATTATTGTTTACAAACAGTTTAACATTGTGAACTACTATACCCTAACGCTTATTTTTTTAAAGGAAATCTTTGCTCGCACGATGATGTAAACTCAATCATCATCGCATTACATAATAATTGAGTTCGCTTTAATTAAGTATAGCGCTAAAACTAGCACAAATGATTAATAAACAACCAAACAAAAAAACTACAATGAAATCTCATAATAAATGGGAGAGCTATAAAATGGCTAAAAAATGTATTTCTCGTGGCAAATTCACACGTATGCAGCAACTATCAAACCAAGATGGTGTTATCGCTGCGTTAGCGATCGATCAACGAGGTTCAATGGTTAAGATGATGGAATCGGCCGTTGGTAAAGATCGTTATCATATTGATATGGTGTATGAATTTAAAGAGCTCGTTTCTCAAGAGTTAACTAAATATGTCAGTGCAATTTTGTTAGATGAAGAATATGGCTTTAAAGGCATGGCTGCCAAAAATAGTAATGCAGGATTAATCATGTCATACGAAAAAACTGGATATGACGCTAATACGCCAGGGCGATTACCCGATATTTTGCCCGAAGATTCATTACAACGTTTAATAAAAAAAGGGGCGGATGCCGCAAAAGTATTGGTTTATTATAATCCTGATGATCCTCAAGATATTTTAGATAAAAAGCACGCTTTTTTAGAACGTTTAGGCAATGAAGCAAGAGCTGCCGATATTCCTGTTTTTGTTGAACCTATTGTATATGATAACGTGATAACTGACGATAAAAGCCCTGAATTTGCAAAAATCAAACCACAAAAAGTCATTAATACCATTAAAGAATTTACTAAAGAACAATATTACATTGATATTTTAAAAGTCGAAGTTCCTGTGCTGTTTAAAAATGTAGAAGACTTTAACGACAACAACGTCGTTGTCTACACGCAAAAACAAGCAGCAGACTACTTTAAACAAGCCAGCGATGCCGCAACGCGCCCTTTCATTTATTTAAGTGCGGGCGTACCAACAAAAACCTTCCACCAAGAACTGATTTTTGCTGGTGAAAATGGTGCTAAATATAGCGGTATTTTAGGCGGTCGTGCAACATGGTTTGAAGGTGTTGCAGCCTATGCAAATGGTGGTAAAGAGGGCTTAAAACGTTGGTTAGATCAAACTGGTCGTGAAAACGTTGAACAGCTTAACAAAATATTAAAACAATACGCTACACCTTGGTATGATATCTATGGTGGCAAAGATAATATTGAAGTAATTGATATTAAATTAAGTAATTAATAAATCAAAAAAACAAACGGGGGTTATTTCTATTTCCCCCGTTCTTTATTATGATGTGACGTTTTATAACTATGGCTTAACATCAAAAAAATAGTAAAATCGACATTCCTGATTATTAAATGGCTCTATCAAAAAACAGATCAACCTTCGTGCGGTCTGCCATTGATTGAATATAAGCCTTAATTTTAGGTGGAAAAGTTAAAGTTTTTACACACGTCAAATTTCGTAAAATGGGAAACAAACAGATATCATCTAAAGACAATTGACCATTACACGCATTTGGCGAAACAATCAATGAATCAAGTTTATTTAATACATCTGAAACGTCAGAAACTAACGAATCGGTTTGCATCAAACATTCATCAAACGAACCCATTTTCTTCGATTTACTAGTGACAAAATAATCAATAGCACTTTGTGTTGCAAATTCGGCTAAACCCAGTTTTATATAACGTGGACACACTAGCTTATAATCGTATTGTTGTAACTGTTTTATTCGCTTTGCAATATCTGAAGATCTCAAACCAGTTAAAATCGGACTGCCGCCATAATTGGTATCAACATAATCAACAATATCTAGGCTTTCTGGCATATAACTGCCATCATCTTTTTGTAAAATAGGTGCCATTTTTTCACCAATCATACGTTCTGGTAATGCAAAATCATCGCTCAGTAATACCTGCTGTTCAACCGATACATTTTTTAAACCAAAAATCATTCTAGCCCTGACACAAAAAGGACAATGTTCATAAATATATAGTTTCATTTTCGACTCCTTAAGCAGTCAATTGCCCAACATAAAAAAGCTAATCCCAAAAAGAATAAAAAAATCTTACTCACAGCAAATAGCGCTTTAAAATAACCAACCTGCACAACATTAATAAAAGGATAAGGATATTGATTAGTACAATAACCTCGAATAAAAATATAAACGCCATATCCAATCATCGATAATAGTGATCCAACGATAACCTTAACATTAATTCGTCGAAATGGCCCCCAAATAAACCAACTTAATACTCCCAAAATAGGGATGACAACATGTAAACTTTCATTAGCTATTTTCAACAGTGTATTAGGTGGATTATGAATACTTCTTAACACCAAGTTATATATAATAGTGGTGATAATCACACCAACTAACCCATTCAACCGAATAACTTTAAAACTATACCGCTGACAATTAGGATTGGCAGCTAGCCAAAAACAACTCAATGCCAACATTAAATTCGATAAAACAGTAAAGAAACTATAATAATAAACTAATCGCCCTATTGAAGAACTTGGTTGCCAAGGACGAAATCGAGTATGACAATAAATATAAGTTTCCATGGCAATAATAAAGATAGCAAACAGCGCAATAAAAAGATTAACACTTCGCTTTAACATAAATAATATTAAAATAACCAAAACCGCAGTATATAGTAATTAATCAAGAAAATAAAAAAATAAGCTACAGCTGTTATAAAAGAAACTTATTGACAAATAGTATATAATGTAACGAATAAATGTAATGTAGAGATGATTTTGATGTCTAATCAAGACACGCCAACCCAAAATAAACGGTTAATAGAACGTTTTCTAGATTCATTATGGCTAGAAAGAAACTTAGCTGAAAATACCATTGAGTCTTATAGGCATGATTTGTTGGCATTAAGTCAATTTTTACAACAACAAAATATCACCTTTCTGACTACTCAAACACATAATTTGCAAGAATTTTTAATGCAACGAGTAAAAGATGGGTATAAAGCAACTAGTTCGGCACGCTTACTTAGCGCAACTAAACGTTTTTTCCAATATTTATATCAAGAAAATTATCGTACCGATGAGCCCTCTGCGGTGCTATCATCCCCTAAACTTCCCAAAAAATTGCCTAAAGATTTAACCGAATCACAAGTGAGTGCGTTACTTGAATCCCCCAGTATCGAAGATCCTATCGAATTAAGAGATAAAGCCATGTTAGAAGTACTTTATGCAACAGGCTTGCGCGTGTCCGAGCTAGTAAATTTAGAAATTAGTGATATTAGTTTACGACAAGGCGTCGTAAGAGTTATAGGAAAAGGAAACAAAGAACGCCTAGTACCACTGGGTGAAGAAGCCATTTATTGGCTTGAATATTATTTTAAATATGCCCGAAACGATCTTCTAAAAAACGGTGCTATTGACGCTCTCTTCCCAAGCCGATTAGGTAAAAAAATGACACGACAGACGTTTTGGCATAGAATAAAATATTATGCCATACTGACTGGCATCAATATTGAGGCACTTTCGCCCCATGTGCTTCGACATGCTTTCGCAACCCATTTACTTAATCATGGAGCGGATTTACGTGTTGTACAAATGTTGCTTGGACACAGTAGCTTATCAACTACACAGATTTATACTCATGTGGCAACAGAAAGATTAAAACAATTACATAGTAAACATCATCCTCGAGCATAATACTCGAAAAAATAAGGATAATTAAATGAAAAAATTAGTTTTAGGTTTGGTATTAATATCAACTACAGCGCTAGCAAGTAATGCCGATATTATTAATTCGATGGGTAAATTAGGCTACAATGAACAAAATATCAAAATTACAACTAGCCCCATAAACGGTTTAAAAAGTGTCAAAACACCTGATGGTATTTTTTATGTTACTGATGATGGAAAATACCTAAGTCAAGGTCCTATTTATGACGTTCAAGGCGATCAACCTGAAAATATCGCCAATAGCTACAATCTTAGCTTAATAAAATCAATTGAAAACGATGCTATCGTTTATAAAGCTAATAATGAAAAATACATCATTTCAGTTTTTACTGATTACACTTGCCATTACTGTCAACTACTACATGAAAATATCAATAAATATTTAGACGCGGGTATTTCTGTACACTATTTTGCTTTCCCTCGCGCAGGCGCTGACAGTGATGTTGGTAAAAACATGCAATCCATTTGGAGTGTAACTAACCGTAAAGCAGCATTTGAGAATGCTTATAAAGGCAACACCATTCCTAAAGCTAACAGTATGGTGCCTTACGTAACACAGCAATTCAATATCGGTAGAAAAATCGGAATTAATGGTACACCAGCGATTATTTTACCCGATGGACAATTGGTTTCTGGTTATGTTCCAGCAGATAAATTAATTGAAACTTTAGATAAAAAAGTAACTAAATAACAATTAACAAATTATTTCTGTTAAAAATTAAAACATAATACATGCTAGCGCCAACACGCTAGCATATAAAATATGAAAAAAAATAAATTAATACATCGTAAATTAGTTGAAGTATATCCAGAATTTACTAATGATATTCCGCTATTATTGCAGCGAATTTATGCTTTACGTGGCATTACTAGCATGCAAGAGCTTGACTACAGCACGCGCAATCTTTGCAATTACAATAAATTAGAAGGTATTGAAAAAGCCGTTGAAATTCTTTATTCAGCAATGAAGAATAATGAACACATCATGATTGTTGGCGATTTTGATACCGACGGCGCTACAAGCACAGCCTTAACAGTTAGAGCACTTAAAAATATGGGCTGTCAATTTGTTGATTACATCATTCCAGATCGCTTTGACGATGGGTATGGATTAAGTATATCGGTTGTAAAAAAAGCTATTCTACAAAAAGCCCAGCTCATTATTACCGTTGACAATGGCATTTCTGCCACTGAGGCTGTTGATTTTGCCAAACAATCAAATTTATCGGTTATTATTACCGACCACCATTTATGCCCCGACCGATTACCTAATGCCGATGCAATAATCAATCCTAATTTACCTAATTGCAGTTTTCCATCCAAGCATTTAGCTGGAGTGGGTGTAGCTTTTTATTTTATGCTAGCTTTACGCGCAAAATTACGACAAGAAAATTGGTTTGCTGACAAAAATTTGACCGAATATAATGTGACAAATTTATTGGATTTAGTTGCTTTAGGTACTATTGCTGATGTGGTTAAACTTGATCACAATAATCGGATTTTAGTTCATCAAGGTATAAACAGAATTCGATCAGGTTATTGTAGTGAAGGCATTAAAGCCTTATTACAAATCGCTAAAAAAGATCAAGCTTCTTTAACCTCAACAGATTTAGCTTTTTACATAGCACCAAGGTTAAACGCAGCAGGCAGAATGGACAATATGGCATTAGGCGTTCAATTATTACTTTGTGATAATTATGATTCAGCTATCAATAAAGCCACTGATCTTGATAATCTCAATAACGATCGAAAGCTCATTGAACAAACAATGCATAAAGAAGCTTTATCTTTTATTGAAGAAGTCGAAAAACAAAACACCTCCATTCCTAACTTACTTGTGTTTTATCACCCTGAGTGGCACCAAGGTATTATTGGCATTTTATCGTCACGTTTAAAAGATAAATATTATCGACCAGTTATATCATTTGCCTCAACTCAAGATGGTTTTTTAAAAGGCTCTGGTCGCTCAATTAAAGGGCTACACCTGCGAGATCTTATTGATGAGTTAAATCAGCAACACCCTAATTTAATAGCCAGCTTTGGTGGCCACGCAATGGCGGTTGGATTAACTATTCGCGAAGAAGATTTAGAACGTTTTAAAATCAGCATTGAAGCACTCTTAAACACACGATTAAAACCTGATTTACTAAAACAGATTATTGAAACCGATGGTGAAATAGATAGCCAAGATTTTACTTACGCAATTGCCAAACAGGTAAAAGAATCGGGCCCATGGGGCGAAGGATTTTGTACCCCCATTTTTGATGGTGAATTTATTATTCATCAACAGCGATTATTGGCCGACAAACACCTTAAATTAGTGTTGGAACCCCAAAATGGGGGTCCACTTATTGATGGGATATTTTTTAATGTAAATAGACAGCAATGGCCAGATCAATCAATAAAAAATGTAAAAGTAGTTTATCATCTAGATGTCGATGAATTTCGTGGTAACCAAGCACCAAATTTAATCATTAAACATCTATGGCCTATCGCATAAGCTACTAGAATCGATTATAATTACAAAATTGCGCCGAATTTACATCTAAATTGCTGACCAAATAGACAATGGTACCCAACATCATTAATATAAAATTTATACAACATTAAGGATAAAAAATGCATATTCATATTCTTGGAATTTGTGGCACATTTATGGCAGGGATTGCATTAATAGCTCGTTCTCTAGGTCACAAAGTAACAGGCTCAGATAAAAATGTTTACCCACCAATGAGCACACTTTTACAAAAAGAGCATATTGATATCATTGAAGGATATGAGCCATCACAACTAACATCTACACCAGATTTAGTCATCATCGGTAATGCCCTATCACGAGGTAATCCTTGCGTTGAATATATTTTGGATAATAATATTCCTTATATTTCAGCACCTCAGTGGTTACATGATAATGTATTACGCGATCGTTGGGTCATTGCTGTAGCTGGCACACATGGAAAAACCACAACCGCAGGGATGATCAATTGGATTTTAGAAAAACAAGGTTATAAGCAAGGTTTTGTGATTGGTGGTGTACCTGGCAATTTTGATGTTTCAGCAAGATTAGGCGAAGGTAATTTTTTTGTCATTGAAGCGGACGAATATGACTGTTCATTCTTTGACAAACGTTCAAAATTTATGCATTACTGTCCTAAAACACTGATCATGAACAATTTAGAATTTGATCATGCAGATATTTTTGATGATCTAAGTTCAATTCAAAAACAATTCCACCATCTAGTTCGTTTAGTACCAAGCAAAGGACTAATCATCTCACCACAAGAAGATGTAAATTTAAAACAAGTATTGGCTAAAGGCTATTGGAGCGAACAAGTATTTACTGAATCAGAAACAGGTTGGTTGGCACAACGCATCAGCAATGATGCAAGCCATTTCGCTGTTTTCTATAACAATAAAAAAGTAGGTGAAGTCAAATATTCATTAGTGGGCGAACATAATATGCATAATGCATTAATGGCAATCGCAGCTGCTCATAATGTGGGTATTGAACCTGCTGACGCCTGCTTAGCATTAGGTTCGTTTGTGAATGCAAAAAGACGCTTAGAACTCTACGGTGAAGTTAATAACATCGAAATCTATGACGACTTTGCACACCACCCAACAGCCATTTTAGCAACATTAGAAGCTTTACGTAGCAAAATCGGTGCTAACCGTCGCATTTTAGCAGTTCTTGAACCCCGTTCAAATACAATGAAATTAGGCATATCTAAAGATGAGCTAGCCCCATCGCTTGGACGTGCAGACGAAATTTTCATCTTCCAACCGGAACATCTCCCTTGGCTAGTTGCTGATGTAGTGGATGCTTGTATTCAACCAGCTTACTGGACTGGCGACATTGATTTACTAGTTGAAATGATCACCAAATCAGCTCGACCAACAGACGTAATTTTAATTATGAGTAATGGTGGCTTTAATGGTATTCACAACAAGATTTTAGAAAGTCTAGAAAAAAAACAAATAAAAGATCGAGAAGAGCAACCATTAATCTAGTCACGATATATTAATAACAACATAAGATATGCTCATCACAGGGCATATCATACAAAAGGATATATCATGACATAATAGCTATGTTATGTCGCAGAATAAAATTGAAAAATTTATCTCATGACGCCCAATTAATTACAGTGAACCGTAATTGCTAGCCCACCCCGTGATGTTTCTCGATATTTTGCATTCATATCTTTTCCTGTTTCATACATGGTTTTAATCACCTTATCTAACGATACTTTTGCCGCAGTAATTCGTCTTAAAGCCATTCTCGTTGCATTAATTGATTTTACCGCAGCAATGGCATTACGCTCAATACAAGGTACTTGCACTTGACCGGCAACCGGATCGCAAGTCAATCCTAAGTTATGTTCCATCGCGATTTCTGCAGCCATGCAAACTTGCTCAGGATTACCCCCTAAAAGCTCAGCAAGCCCTGCCGCAGCCATAGAACAAGCAACACCCACTTCTCCTTGACATCCAACTTCAGCACCAGAAATAGACGCATTGATTTGATAAAGTTGCCCTATCGCACCACAAGTTAGAAAAAATCGAATATAAATATCTGGTGTCACTTCGTTAATAAATTTATCATAATAAGCCAGCACAGCTGGGATAATACCACACGCCCCATTTGTTGGCGCCGTCACCACTCGACCACCAGCAGCATTTTCTTCACTAACAGCAAGCGCAAACATATTTACCCAATCAATAACCACCATGGGATCACTAATAATTTTATCTTTGGTCGTAGATAATTGACGATATAACGAAAACGCACGACGAGGGACTTTTAGTGGTCCAGGTAATAATCCTTCAGTATTCATTCCACGCTTGATACATTTCAAAATAGTTTTTCCAACTCGCGAAAAATAATGTTCAATTTCTTCATAAGTGTGTAATTGCAGCTCATTTTTCATCATAATACTGGAAATTGACAATGAATTATCTTCACAATGTTTTAGTAACTGTTCCGCTGAAGAAAATTGATAAGGAAGTTTTATTGAATCTTGCTCTTGTTGACCAAATTTTTCCTCTTCAACAATTTGACCACCACCAACAGAATAATACGTTTTTTGAAATAGTAATTTATCACCATTATAGGCACTCAACGTCATGCCGTTTTCATGTAATGGCAAAAATTTGGAATGAAACACCATACAACTATCCAAAGGAAAGTCGATTTCGTAACGATTATGATAAATCGGTAAACGGTGAGTTTGGCTTAATTTTTCGATAAAAACAGGAATATTATCAATATCAACAGTATCAGGTTTTTCACCAGCTAACCCCATAATGATAGCAATATCAGTTTGGTGCCCTTTACCTGTTAACGACAAAGAACCATAAACATCAGCAACAATTTTAGTAACCGATGACATCATATCATTGCTAATTAGTTGATCAACAAACGCCTTCCCAGCTCTCATTGGTCCAACTGTATGCGAACTTGAAGGACCAATACCAATTTTAAATATTTCAAATACTGAGCTCATTTTACTCCTTGAAATTATTATCTTTTATTTTTAAAGTAAATAAAAATCTATTCATAATAGGAAAATATTATGCGGTTCACCATAACATAATTAAGCTTAGAATGAATATTTAAATAATTTTGGCAAAAAACGAGTAAGAGAAATTTCAAATAAACGGTATTTTTTAGTAAAAAAGACATAAACAATATAGCGATTATACCTATTGAAATTTAACATTTTATAGTGAAAAAAATAATGTTAAAAATCCCAAAATTATAAAATAACTAATTTTAAAGGCTTAATTATTAAAGATTGTATTTCAATCAAGAATTGAATCATAATAACAAATTATTCCTGTTTCTAAATGCTCAATTTCTAACTCGCCACCTGTTAAAATTTCATCACCAGAAAAATAACTTGGCTTTCTTTTTAGGGTCACTTTTCCCAAAAGCTCATCATTGTAATAAAAATACCCTTCATCACTAATTTTATTATAAGGATCATCCGATTCCATCAATCCTGTACCACAAGGACAATCGATAGAATCAATCCTATGACCATCTTTAGTTTCGCACCCATCTCCTCGCCAGCCAAAATCCAAAATTTCATCATAACTTAAATCCATTAAATAATATTTGGTTATTTTCACAGGATAATAGAGTATAGCAAAGACTAATAGCACATAAATAATATGCGATATTTTTAATTTTTTGAGTTTCATTATTTTCTTATTACTTATTACTAAATTACTTGTATGAATAAAAGGCACAGGTAATGCCTGATTCAAAATCCTTAACGTACAGTTCCCCACCAGTAAATCGTTCTAAAGGAATATAATCAGGTTTTCTTTTCAAATAAACTTTTTTCATCAGATCACTACCAATAATATAGCCATTCCCATCTTTGATATAAATACCGTTACTGTTATACGGATTCAACATGTATTCTCATTCACCCACATAAGCTCCATCATTTCTTCATAACTAAAATCAGTTAAATAATAAATAATAAATTTAACTGATTGGTATAATACCAAAACCACAAAAAAGGCTGCCACCAAGCGTGATAAATTTAATTTATTCATATCGATTTTTCCTATTACTCATGCTGATAATTTACAATTAATCTTTATGATTCACAATAATTATCAATAAAATTGCTTTAGTGTTGCGTTGGGTACTGCTAAACTAGCTCACATTTTTATTATATTTATAAATAAATTATTTTCGGGATAAATTTATGCGAACCAGTAAATATCTTCTTTCAACGTTAAAAGAAACCCCCGCTGATGCAGAAGTCATTAGCCATCAATTAATGTTACGTGCAGGCATGATCCGTAAAGTGGCTGCGGGTTTATATACTTGGCTTCCCACTGGTTACCGAGTCCTTAAAAAAGTAGAAAATATTGTTCGTGAAGAGATGAACAAAGCAGGAGCAATAGAAGTATTAATGCCGGTCGTGCAGCCTGCTGATATTTGGCAAGAAAGTGGTCGTTGGGAACAATATGGCCCAGAACTATTACGGATTAAAGATCGTGGTGATCGTGATTTTGTATTAGGACCAACTCACGAAGAAGTCATTACTGACTTACTACGTAATGAAGTAAGTTCATACAAACAATTACCACTTAATGTCTATCAAATTCAAACTAAATTTCGTGATGAAGTACGCCCACGTTTTGGTGTGATGCGTTCGCGTGAATTTATTATGAAAGATGCATACTCTTTCCATACCACACAAGAATCATTGCAAGAAACTTATGATGATATGTACAAAGCCTATAGCGCTGTATTTACACGCGCAGGTTTAAACTTTAGAGCAGTGCGAGCTGACACAGGATCGATTGGTGGTAACTGGTCACATGAATTCCAAGTATTGGCCGACAGTGGTGAAGACGACATCGTGTTTTCAACAGAATCGGACTATGCCGCTAATATCGAAATGGCACAAGCACAAGCGCCAACACAAAAACGCTTAGCGCCGACTAAAGCAATGGAACTGGTTGATACACCAAACGCCAAAACGATTGAAGAATTAGTCGAACAATTCAATTTACCAATTGAAAAAACCGTGAAAACCCTAATGGTGAAAGCCACAAAAGAAAGCGGTCACCAACTTGTTGCGCTATTAGTCCGTGGAGACCACACCTTAAACGAAATCAAAGCCGAAAAAATTGATATCGTTGCCTCACCACTAGAATTTGCAACCGAAGAAGAAATCCGTACGATTGTGAATGCAGGGCCTGGCTCATTAGGACCAATTAACTTAAATATGCCAATCATCATCGACCGTGATGTTGCAGTCATGAGCGACTTTGGTGCGGGTGCAAATATTGACCACAAACACTACTTCAATATTAATTGGGAACGCGACGTTGCCCTGCCTCGTATTGAAGATATCCGCAACGTGGTTGAAGGCGACATCAGCCCTGATGGCAAAGGCACATTACAAATCAAACGAGGGATTGAAGTTGGTCACATATTCCAACTTGGAACCAAATACTCTCAAGCTATGAAAGCAACAGTTCAAGGCGAAGATGGGCAAAATCACGTTATGATCATGGGTTGCTACGGTATTGGGGTTAGCCGAATTGTGGCAGCAGCAATTGAACAATGCCACGATGAACGTGGTATTGTTTGGCCTGAAGCCATTGCACCATTTAGTGTCGTGATTATTCCAATGAATATGCACAAATCAGAAAAAGTCCAAGCCACGGCCGAAAAACTTTACGCTGATCTACAAGCTGCTGGCATTGAAGTTCTTTTTGACGACCGCAAAGAGCGCCCAGGAGTAATGTTTGCTGATGCTGAACTAATTGGTATTCCACACACAATTGTCATTGGTGAGCGTAACCTTGAAAACGGCGAGGTTGAATACAAACATCGCGCTGGTGGCGACAAACAAATGGTAAAAACAGATAACATTATCGACTTTATCAAACATCGAACTCAATTAGCTTAACGTTCAAATAACTTACTAAATAGCCTAAAAGCACAACTGCAATAAACCAATTACTGTTGTGCTTTTGCATTTTTTATCGTACTCCAAACCACCATCACCTAAGCAACCACTAAAAAGCTAAATTTGATTACAAATTCAAAGTGATATTGTATTTTTTTTCAGCTAAAATAAATCAAAATAAATCTTATCTCAATGGGTTGAAATAATGTTAAAAAAAGTCATGGCATTTACACTATCTGCCTCGTTATTATTACAAAGCACACCTATCGTTTATGCTGATAACATCAACCTACCAGACATGGGTACTGCCGCGGCCACAACCCTCAGTATTGGCCAAGAAATGGAAATGGGCGATTACTACATACGAATGTTACGTGCCAGTGCGCCAATTATTAACGACCCAGTTTTAAACCAATATATTAATGAGTTAGGCAAAAAATTAGTCACTAAATCAGAATCAGTAAAAACCCCTTTTCAATTTTACATTATGAAAAGCGATGTACTTAACGCCTTTGCTTTCTTTGGTGGGAATGTCGTCATTCATTCACAATTGATATTAGACACCGACAACGAAAGCCAATTAGCTTCAGTCATGGCGCACGAAATTGGACACGTCACCCAACGCCACTTAGCCCGAGCAATGGAAAACCAAAACCGTAACAGCCCTTATGTGTGGGGAGCAACATTAGGCTCCATCTTACTGACTTTAGCGAATCCCGAAGCTGGCATGGCGGCAATAACAAGTACTATGGCAGGTTCGGCGCAAAATATGATTAGCTTTACACAAAGTAACGAACAAGAAGCCGATCGAGTTGGTCTTAAAACGCTATCAAAAGCAGGATTTGATCCTTATGCTTCATCGGAGTTTTTACAAAAACTAGCCGATCAAAGCCGTTTTAGTAGCAAACCACCCGAAATATTACTCACTCACCCACTCCCCAACAGCCGAATAACCGATATTCGCAATCGCACATTACAATACAGCAAAAAAAACGTAACACCTTCATTAAACTATTATTTAGCAAAAGCACGATTAGCAATTTTAATCAATAACAAAAAAAATGCCGGTAAACTACTCATACAAGATTACAAAAAACTAAACAATGAACAAAGTAACATTGCCGCTATTTATGGCAACGCTTTAACTGACAACGTAAGCGGTAACAACCAAAAAGCTAAACAACAATTACAACCCTTACTAGACAATGATCCTAATAATATTTGGTATATCGACTTAATGACAGATATTGATTTAGCACTCAATAATAACAATGCAGCCATTACTCGCTTACAAGCGGCGTTAAAAAAAGCACCCGATAGCTCGGCATTGCAATTAAATCTAGCAAATGCATACATAAAAAACCAAAATTATCAACAAGCGGTGAGTTTATTACATCGTTACACTTTCGACCATAATGACGATACTAATGGTTGGGATTTGCTCGTTACAGCTTATGGTGGGTTACGTTCAAGAGCTCAAGAAATGAGTGCTCAAGCAGAAGTCAGTGCATTAAAGGGGAATTTTAAACAAGCGATTATAATTTTACAAAACGCGAAAAACCAAACCAAAGGCAATCAAATAATGATGTCCAAAATCGATGCCAGAATCAACCAATTACAACAACTACAAAAACGTTATGCGGCTTATATGCGATAATGGATTGTAACAATAACTTCTCGACTAATCATCGAAATAGTACTAGTCGAGAAGTTAACAAAAAGCTTATTTTTCAGACAAATGATCCACATTATTGTAGAATTTTACTGTAAATTTTCCAGCTGACTGATTATCATCTTGCTTATAATTAACTACACTAATGCTCGTATTGAGCATCCTCGGAAAATAATCCTCATCACGATGTAAACGCCAATCGCCACCATTTAAAACACAAAGCAATATACGCAATACCGTACCATGTGACACAACCAAAATGTTCCCCGAATCATGAGGCGCATTTTGCACAATAGTGTTTAGTCCTTGCTTCATACGCGCTAAAATATCGGGGTAACTTTCGCCTTGGTTAACAGACGAATCAAAATTAGCCGGATCAGTCAAATAGACATTAAATTCCGGCACATCTTGTTTTAAAGTGGGCACATACTTACCTTCCCAAAGGCCAAAATCCATTTCACGCAGATCCGCAAGCTCAGAAGTAGGAATAGCCATATTATTTTCATTCACAATATAATTACGTGTATCCATTGCACGTTTTTGAGGACTTGAATAAGCTTGCATAAAAGGTACATCTTTTAAATATTGCCCAGTTAATTTAGCACCTAAAATACCTTGTTCGGTTAATGGAGAATCTTTTGACCCTTGCATCTGATCTTTAACATTCCATTGCGTTTGACCATGTCTAATTAAATATAAATTTAAATCTTTCATTCGTACTAACTACCTTTTCTATTTAAAAATTCTGTTTGCTGATATTTATCTTTTCTAAGATAGTTTAAACAGCTCTGTAAAGCATCATCCATAGGTGCATTTAATTGCATCTCTTGTCCCGTTTTAGGATGAATAAATTTGACGCTAGCGGCATGTAAAAACAACCGATTAAGCTTAGTGCCAGCTAACAATACATCAAACTGCCTATCACCATAACGATCATCAAAAGCAATTGGATGATTAGCATATTGCGTATGGATGCGGATTTGATGGGTACGTCCAGTCACAGGGCTGGCTTTAATCAAAGTGGCAAAATCAAAACGCTCTTCAACTTTAAACCGTGTTTCCGATGGCTTACCCTCTTTATCGACTTTCACCACTCGCTCGCCGCTTTTCAATACGTTTTTAAGTAATGGAGCCTGAATCACCTTACATTCAGAAGACCAATTCCCCTTAACAAGCGCCAAATAATTTTTTTGCATTTGTTTAAGGCGCAACTGTTCATGTAACGCTTTTAATGTAGAGCGTTTTTTAGCGATCAACAACACACCCGATGTTTCGCGGTCAATACGATGCACCAACTCCAAAAACTTAGCCTCGGGTCTTAGCGCACGTAAGCCTTCAATTACACCAAAACTTAAACCACTACCGCCATGAACGGCAATACCCGATGGTTTATTAATCGCTAATAAGACATCATCTTCATAGATAATGGACTTTTCTAAATCAGCGACTTTATTAAGCTTGGTTGAAATTTCTGGCGTGGCTTTTTCAGCTACGCGAATAGGAGGGATACGAATTTCATCGCCAATATTTAATTTATATTCAGGTTTAATTCGCTTTTTATTAACACGAACTTCGCCCTTTCTTAAAATACGATAAATCATACTTTTTGGCACACCCTTTAAATAGGTGATTAAAAAGTTATCAATTCGTTGTGTCGCATTTTCCTCTGAAATGGTAACAAATGAGACTTGTAACTTGGTTTGTGGAGCATTTGAGTCCATAAAAAATGATTAATCCGCCATCAATAAATAAAGTCGTTTACATTATTCAAAAATAAATTACACTATCGACATTAAAGAATCACGATAGATAATATCCAATATAATTAAAGAAAAATGATTATAACGGAATATGGAGGAATAAAATAGTATGTTGTCACTGCTTAATCAATACTCACAAAGCAGGTTCGCTTGGTTCTTATTGTTCTTTTCCACGCTTAGTTTTGAAATAACCGCACTTTATTTTCAACATGGTCTAGGGCTGGCACCTTGTACACTTTGTATTTACCAACGTTGTGCCATATTTGGCATCATGCTAGCTAGCATCATAGGACTAATTGCACCTAAAAACATATTTGCACGGTTAGTGGCCATTTTAATTTGGCTTTTTAGCGCCTATAAAGGATTTGCTTTAGCAACATTTCATGCCCATCTACAATTTGAACCAAACTTAAGTGACACTTGCTCACTCAGTCCTCAGTTTCCAGCTTGGTTACCATTAGACTCATGGTTACCTAGTTTATTTAATGCTTACGGATCTTGCGCTGATAAAATATGGACATTTTTAACTATCGAAATGTCACAATGGATGATCATCATCTTTGCTTGCTACCTTATTGTCGGCTTAGCCATATTAGTATCACAGCTATTTTCAGCACCTAAAAGCTCAATGTGGAGCAAGTAACACTATTTATAGAGCTAGCACTTTTTGTTGATTTTGTTAGAATGTGTGACAATTTTATTTTACAAATTGTCACACACAAATGCTTTTGGAATATCACCCACCTATTAAACCTTGGCTGTCTATTTTATATCAAGATGATCACATTGTCGTTGTCAACAAGCAACCTGGTATCTTATCGGTTTCAGGGAATAAACCTCAATTTATTGATAGTATTATTCACCGTTTGCAACAAAAATATAGCTATGTCGAATCCGTACACCGACTAGACATGGCAACCAGTGGCATCATGGTTGCCGCCTTATCGAAACTTGCCGATCGTGAAATAAAAAAACAGTTTCGGGAACGCATTCCCAAAAAAACCTATATCGCCGTTGTTCATGGGCACCTTGAGCAGGACACTGGCCGTGTTGAATTACCCCTAATTTGCGACTGGCCCAACCGCCCAAGGCAAATGGTCGATTTAGAAAATGGCAAACATGCACTGACTGAATATCAAGTTATTGCTCGCAATCCCGACAATACAACACGAGTAGAATTATTTCCTTTTACCGGACGCTCTCACCAATTGCGTGTTCATATGCAAGCCATTGGCCACCCAATTTTAGGCGATAAATTTTATGCGCATCCCGAAGCATTTGCTATGTCTAAAAGACTGCTATTACACGCTCAATTACTCACGATTAATCACCCAAAAACAGGCGAAAGTATGACGTTTAGCTCTGAGCCCGATTTTTGAAATACAAAACCGGTTTATACCAATGGCTAAAACTCATTAAAATAAAGGAAATTAAAATGCAAAAAATTGTATTAGCAACAAACAACCAAGGTAAAGTGAATGAATTGCAAAAATTACTCGCCGATGCCGGTTTTGATATTATTGCACAAAGCCAATTTAACGTACCTGATGCCGATGAAACAGGTTTAACATTTATTGAAAATGCCATATTAAAAGCAAGGCATACTGCCAAATTAACAGGACTGCCTGCCATTGCTGATGACTCAGGCCTAGCGGTCGATGCGCTGGGTGGACAACCGGGGATCTATTCAGCGCGTTATGCGGGTGAACATGGCAACGACAAAAGCAATAATCAAAAACTTCTTACAGCATTACAAAACGTCCCCAAAGAAGCCCGCACAGCCTACTTCTATTGCGCGCTTGTCTTTATGAGACACGAAGCCGATCCAACCCCCATCGTCTGTTTAGGCAAATGGAATGGCTTTATCTTAAATGAAGAACAAGGTGAAGGCGGTTTTGGCTACGATCCACTTTTTTACATCCCAGAATTAGGCTGCACTGCAGCACAGCTCACCAAAGAACAAAAAAGCCAAATATCACATCGAGGCCAAGCACTTAAGCAACTTATTGCAAAAATTAAAACTGATTATTAATGATTAACAATATTATTTATATTCAAAATTGTATATCAAGAAACAAACAGTATATAATTAATGCATCAATGGGCGTGGAGTTAATATTGTGATTCTACTGATAGTAAGTGGTCGCTCCGGTTCGGGCAAATCAATAGCCCTACGAGCGCTGGAAGATATGGGATTTTATTGTGTTGATAATATTCCCGTTGCGTTATTACCGCAATTAGCCAATTCATTAAAAGGCAACAACACACCGGTGGCAATTAGCATTGACATACGGAACTTACCTGAAAATTTTGACGTCAATAGCGACATTTTCCAACGCTTACCACAATCAGTAACCCCAGAAATCATCTTTTTCGACTGCAGTCGCAACACTCTAATTCGACGCTATAGCGAAACAAGGCGCATCCACCCATTAACCAATCAACAATACTCCCTTGAAGAAGCCATCGACCTTGAAGAAGCTTACCTAGAGCCATTAAAATCGCACGCAAGCCTCATCATCAACACCGACAACCTTTCAGTCCATGAACTATCCGATATTTTAAGATCACGTATTTTAGGTAAAAAAGAGCGCGAATTAACCATCATATTTGAATCATTCGGCTTTAAACATGGCTTACCGGTTGATGCTGACTTTGTCTTCGATGTCAGATTTTTACCCAACCCACATTGGGATATTAGTTTGCGCCCACTAACCGGGCTCGATGCACCTGTCAAAGAGTACTTACTAAAACATGACGAAGTATCCCACTTCATCTACCAAACAGCCAATTACTTAAATCAATGGCTACCATTGTTAGAAAAAAACAACCGCAGCTACTTAACCATCGCCATTGGTTGTACAGGTGGGCAACATCGTTCGGTCTTTATTGTTGAACAATTAGCATCGTTTTTTAAAGCACAAAACAAACAAGTACAAATACGTCACCGAACGTTAGAAAAGCGCTAAAAAAAACAGAGCTACTCATCAACCAGCTTAAGGTTTACTATTTCCTCAAGTCGGTGTTTGCATTTTTTAATAATTTCTTTCAACGTTATTTTTGGTTTATGGTTTACAGAATCTGACACCGTCGTAATGAGCTGACTGAGTTTAACCAACTCAATATCTGCAGGTAAATTAGCTAACTTTGTTCTTAACACATTAACTGTCTGCGGATGTGGATGACCAATAGCAATCGCCACACCATTTTTACGAGCCAATTTCACGGCCAAATCAAATTGCTGACTAATTTCGCTTTCGGTTTGCTTATCATCTAAAAAAACATCACGCGTTAACACGGGTATATTATAGTCCAGAGCAGCTTTTTTAACTTGGGTTTTACCGATGGTTTTACTATCCAAAAAAAACATCGAATAACGACTCAACGCTTTCATCACATTTATCATACCGCTTAGGTTCGAAGTCATCAAACTCCCCATATGGTTATTAACCCCAACGGCATAAGGCACCCGTTCAACAGCATTATCGACAATGACTTTAACTTCGCTTTCATTCATCGAAGGAAACAAAGTATCTTTTTCTAACGGTTGTTTATTCATTGGCGCCATAGGCAAATGGATAATCACATCATTACCATGCTCATGAGCCATCGTAGCAATACGTTTAGCATTAGGCGAGTGAGGCAAAACAGCAATGGTAATAAAGGGCGAAAACCCAATAATCTGCTCCTCATTATGTTGACGATAGCCAAAATCATCAATAACCAGCACTAACTGCCCCGCATATAAAACGGGCGAATTTAGCACCAACAAACTAACAACCAGCAGACCAATAAAACAGCGCATTACTTTAACCACCCACTTGGATCAAGTGCCTTACCATCACGGCGAATTTCAAAATATAAAGCAGGCGTATTTTGCCCCCCACTCGAACCAATCAACGCAATGGCTTGCCCGTTTTGAATCTTATCGCCCACCTCAACTAAAATACGTTGATTATAGCCATACAAACTCATATCGCCCTTACCATGCTCAAGCGCCACAACAAAACCATAACCTTGCAACCAACTCGCCAATATCACCCGTCCATCGGCAATAGCTCGCACCTGAGCACCATCTTTAGCATTAATGACCATCCCCTTCCAATGTAACTCACCTTGAAGCAATTCGCCAAAACGGTGAGCAACACTACCGCTAACAGGCCAATTAAACTGATGTTTCGGCTTACCAATACCACTCACCCGCGCCATCAATGCCCGCTCATCAGGGTTAAGGGTATAGCTTGTATTTTTTTGCTTCTCTTCAATATGTTTTGCCTGCCTTGCTTCTTCTTCAGCTATGCGTCGGCTTTCCTTTTCTGCTTGAGCAATTTTGGCTTGTAATTTGGCCTCATTGTTACGCAAACTGGCTAATTTTTGTTGATTTTCTTGCATTGACAATTCAAGCGAAGATATTGTCTTTTGCCGATTTTGACGGTTCTTTTCAAGCCCAGCTTGCTGTTCTTTTTGCTTGCTTTGCAAGGCTTTATGGGTTTCTTGTTTTTTTTGCAGTTCTTGCTTTTTATTGGCTAATTGGGCTTGCGTATCTTCAAGCGCACTAATTTGCTGTTGTCGTGCATTATTAATATAACTGAAATAAGTAATAATGCGATCATTACGCTCACTCTTCTCGCCCGAAAAAACAAGTTCAAACCCCGTCGCATTACCCAGTTTAAATGCACTTTCTAACTGTTTTGCCAGCACAGCTCGTTGCTGTTTTTGTTTTAATGTTAGTAAATCAATTTGTTTAACTAAGCTATTGATGTCTTGATCAAGTTTTCTAAGTGATAAATCGTTTTTTTCAATTGAAGTTAACAATTTCGCGATTTCGGTTTCTTGCTCTTTAAGATCATTAACCAGCTCGGTACGTTCTTTTTTTTGCTGTGCTAGGCGCTTTTCTTGTTCTTCGATAGAGTGACGTAGGGATTGGAGTAGCTGATTGTCATCAGCGTATGAAAAGTTAACTTTCATTAACCCCACAAGAACAATAATTGCAATTTTTTGATAAATGGACATGGTGTTGTATTTGTGATTGATAGCTGAGCAATAATGATGATGTCACTATACCGATAATTAGGGCAAGATGCAAAATGAAAACCAATTGTAATGTGTGGGGGGAGATTGTTTTTTTTAGAAAAAAACACTCAAAAAAAACTTTAATAAAATCAATACCTTTTCTGACCGATTTTTGGGCGGAAAATCAGGACTTTTTTGTTTTGGGGAATAGGATGGATTGGGTGCGGTGGTTTCGGACGTTTTGACCTTGGGTGAACAAAATAGCTATCGTGACCACGTCCGAGCTAAGGGAATTAGAGCGAATTCCCTTAGCAATCCCGCGCTTGGCTGCAGAATGTGGCCTTCGGCTGCCCTCCGCCGTCGCTCGGTCTTGACGCACCGGCTATGATTCGCTCCCGGCGAAGCATAGCCTCGCCAAACATCCCTGTTTGGCGTGCTAACCTCGCTCTGTTGTCGGCACATTCTGACGCCGGAATAAGACAAATAACATAACCATTGTTTTTGGGATGGGGTATTGTGTTTTTATAAGGCGGTTTTTGTTAAAAAACAGCCAGAAAAAACTTTAATAAAATCAGTACCTTTTCTGACCGATTTTTAGCGGAAAATCAGGCCTTTTTGGGTTGGTGAATAGAATAAATTGAGTGCAGTGGTTTCGGACGTTTTGAGCTTGGGTGAACAAAATAGCTATCGTGACCACGTCCGAGCTAAGGGAATTAGAGCGAATTCCCTTAGCAATCCCGCGCTTGGCTGCAGAATGTGGCCTTCGGCTGCCCTCCGCCGCCACTCGGTCTTAACGCACCGTTTGTGGACGCGCTCCAAGCGCACCACAAACTCGCCAAACGTCCTGTTTGGCGTGCTAACCTCGCTCTGTTGTCGGCACATTCTGACGCCGGAATAAGACAAACAACATAACCATTTTTTTTGGGATGGGATATTGTGTTTTTATAATTATATAATTGATTTTGTTTAAATTAAACGCCTACACGGCGTTAAGGGACTGGGGGCAAATGGCTGCTCGTGTCAGAATTTTCTAAACCGCCTACACGGCGTTAAGGCTCCAACGACTGGCCACCTACTTGCTGAGCAGTTTCTAAACCGCCTACACGGCGTTAAGGCCAAATATAATTAAATCTAAAAAAGCCGACATTTTCTAAACCGCCTACACGGCGTTAAGGGAAATATGTTTTCCATTGGCTGGAATGATTATTTTCTAAACCGCCTACACGGCGTTAAGGTGGTTAGACAATGTACAAGCGCCGCTTATATCTTTCTAAACCGCCTACACGGCGTTAAGGTAGAACTCAAGATTTGATAAATCTTGCTGTATAAAGATAAACAACAATTTTGGCTTTGAAAACCCTTTTTTTGAGGTGTTTTATAATTTATTGATTTTATTTAATTTTAAATTATCGTTAAAAAAAGGGTTTGGAGCGGTTAAATTGCTGTTATTAGGGCGCTATTCGTGGTTTTGTTGATTTGTTGTATGTCGGCGCTTTGCTTAGGTTGTGTAAGCGATTGATTTTCCTTGAAAATACAAAAACAAAAACTTAAATAAAATCAATATCTTTCCTGACCACTTTTTGGATGTAATTTCATGGCCTTTTTACACAAAAACAACTCACAAAAAACACCTAAGGTTATGCTGTTTGTCTTATTCCGGCGTCAGAATGTGCCGACAACAGAGCGAGGTTAGCACGCCAAACAGGGATGTTTGGTGAGTTTGTGGTGCGTCTGGAACGCGTCCACAAACGGTGCGTTAAGACCGAGCGGCGGCGGACAAATTTGTCTGGAACAAATTTGAACATCTGAGCAAAGCGAAGATGGCCTCGTAGAGGCGAGTATCAGGATGATACGAGTAGCGTAGCCGTAGGCCACATTCTGTAGCCAAAGCGTGGGATTGCAAAGGGAATTCGCTTTAATTCCCTTTGCTCGGACGTGGTCACTGTGGCTATTTTGTTCACCTAAGGTCAAAACGTCCGAAACCTGCGCACTTAATTTATTCTATTCACCAAAACCAAAAAGGCTTGATTTTCCGCTAAAAATCGGTCAGAAAAGGTATTGATTTTATTAAAGTTTTTCTAGCTGTTTTTTAACAAAAACTGCCTTATAAAAACACAATAACCCATCCCAAAAACGATGGTTATGTTGTTTGTCTTATTCCAGCGTCAGAATGTGACGACAACAGAGCGAGGTTAGCACGCCAAACAGGGATGTTTGGCGAGTTTGTGCTGCGTCTGGAACGCATCACAAACGGTGCGTTAAGACCGAGCGGCGGCGTCGGACAAATTTGTCTGGAACAAATTTGAACATCTGAGCAAAGCGAAGATGGCCTCGTAGAGGCGAGTATCAGGATGATACGAGTAGCGTAGCCGTAGGCCACATTCTGTAGCCAAAGCGTGGGATTGCAAAGGGAATTCGCTTTAATTCCCTTTGCTCGGACGTGGTCACTGTGGCTATTTTGTTCACCTAAGGTCAAAACGTCCGAAACCTGCGCACTTAATTTATTCTATTCACCAAAACCAAAAAGGCTTGATTTTCCGCTAAAAATCGGTCAGAAAAGGTATTGATTTTATTAAAGTTTTTCTAGCTGTTTTTTAACAAAAACTGCCTTATAAAAACACAATAACCCATCCCAAAAACGATGGTTATGTTGTTTGTCTTGTTCCGGCGTCAGAATGTGCCGACAACAGAGCGAGGTTAGCACGCCAAACAAGGATGTTTGGCGAGTTTGTGGTGCGTCTGGAACGCGTCCACAAACGGTGCGTTAAGACCGAGCGGCGGCGTCGGGCAGCCGCAGGCCACATTCTGCAGCCAAGCGCGGGATTGCTAAGGGAATTCGCTTTAATTCCCTTAGCTCGGACGTGGTCACGAGAGCTATTTTATTCACTAAAGGTCAAAACGTCCGAAACCACTGCACTCAATTCATTTTATCCACCAACCCAAAAACACATTAGGATAACGTTTATTAATAACATTAGCCGGAAATCCACCACATACAATAATTTGGTCGAGTTTTTTAATATGCTTAATTATCGGTTTTAAATTAAATCCTAATAATTGACTCATGACATAAAATGACTGGTTATAAGCCTTTAAAAAAAGACCTTCTCTCAAAAAATGTATCGGATTTTCACTTAATGCTAATTTTTGTTCTATTTCCATTACATGACTTCTCTTTATTTATTTGATTTTACCCCCTGAGCCACCGCCATCGACACTTTCAGCGTCGCCGGCGGCAGGGGCGGCGCTATTGTGGCTTTGCCACAACTGCGCAACCCTAAGGGAAAACGCCCCAACTTACGCGGGGGCGTTATTCTTTGTTAGATTGTCCTCTCAGGCTCCATAACCGCCCCCGCGGCCTAAGGATTAAGGAATAAGAAATAAAAGCTAAGGTGCGGGGCAAACGCCATAGCGGGAGTTGCTGGCACTGTTGCTGCCGACGTCGCCGCGGTCCGAGTAGACAAAGAACTGGTTGCTACCTGTTGCGTCACTCGTCCAGTAGCCGCCGCTGGCGACGAAGCCCGCAACAGCGTAGTTGGGCATGTTGCCCCACTCCGTGAAAAAACCTGCACCTATATGACGCATATAATTATAAACAGATGAATGAGGCAAGGCGCCTAAATTGTTATAGTTTGAATTGGTTAAATCCTTAACCTGTGGCGCACGATAACCCAAACCACGACACCAAGATATTTGATTAGACAGAGTACCGTATTTACTACCACGATTGACGAACCACTGCTTTAACACAAATCCATACTTCACCTCATTACCACTACTATCCCTACCCACCAACTCAAAGGTCTGTGGCAAAGATGGTACGGTAAGCCGACTAGGACTAGCTGAGTTTATCTGAGCACTACTTGCCCTAGGACCGCTTAACTTAACTCGTGCGACAATTTTTCCTCTATCAACACTAGGAATCCAATTATTATTAGCTGTTACACTTGTCACCGTAGCCGTTATTCCACCACGCGTGACCGGAGACCACGTCAACTGACTCGCATCAACCCCATCTATACGCAAATCAAAATACAAACCATCTGAACCTGTAGTTGGAAAGTTTTGGTCGTAAGATGATGGATTTGTTGACTGAGTTAAAAAACCCTTTGTAGGACTCCATATGTTAGATGGGCCTGCGTAGCGAGGATTGTCGATAGAATCGATGCCAGTAGTACCACCATATAACAAATTCGGCCTTGCGTACTGCACAAAGTAACAACCACCAGAAGAATCCGGCTTGATGTAATACTCTACACTGCCTCCAATAAATGTACTACTATTTGGTACACCATACTGTGTAGTTAAACTACCCCCTGTACTACTTAAGGTTATCTTATAAGGGGCACTACATTTACTTAATGTATCACCACGACTACTAACAGTTCTGCCATCTTTATCCTTTATTGATAACGATATAATACCTGTTGCAGTAACACCATTTGTACCCTGACCATCTCCATCATCATCTCCCCACTTCCCTTGTGTTATTAGACTATTTAAACTAATAGATGTTGTTCCTGACGGCAATACCGTATGAATATCATTAAATGTTATTCCAGCAGGAACCATTATCGGGTTTGTCAAACTCGATGTGTTTGTCGATGGCGTGATAACTCTACCATTCGGCAACTCTATTGCCAAAAAAGTATCAGTATTAGTTGCCTTTGTTCGACCTCCATCAAATGTTAAATACGGTGGAGTACCTTCAATTACTCTTGATGTATGTGCCGTTAATGCCACAGAACACTGTGAATACGACAACAACAATACCACGAAGAACAACGCCGATTTAGGAAATCTAAATAATCTAAGTAAGCCTGATAAGCCTGATAAGCTTGGTAAGCTTGGTAAGCTTGGTAAGCCTGAAAATTTAGATAGAAGAGGTAAACGCCTCAACCTCGGCGATAACCCTGCCGATAACGGCTCCGATTTCGCTACGCGAAATGACCTCGGTGATGAAAATAAGAACTGTGTCTGATTTAGACTACGGTGAAATTGAAAAAGATTTTGGGCGTAGGTTTGGCAGGCCAGATGCCAGATGCCAGATGCCATAAATGGTAACGCATTTTGCTTATCCTGTCAAGTAATTTTTTGTTTTATTTACACTTTTTATAATTATCCGCTCGACTAATGAGCTTTCCCTTGCTTTAAAAGCTCTTAAATTATAACCGGTTGATTAATAATGCGCTAGTTTTTTTGTTAAAAATTTGTAAAGTTTTGTTAAAGACTGAGTCAGCCTGCGTTGGCGGGCTTTGGGATAAGGGGTTTGGGTGGTGTTTTTTGGCTAAAAATCGCCAAATAAAAACTTGAATAAAATCAATACCTTTTCTGACCGTTTTTTGGGCGGAAAATTAGGTCTTTTTTGTTTTGGTGAATAGAATAAATTGAGTGCGGTGGTTTCGGACGTTTTGACCTTGGGTGGATAAAATAGCTACAGTGACCACGTCCGAGTTAGGGAATTTAAAGCGAATTCCCTAACAACCCACGCTTTGGCTGCAGAATGTGGCCTGCGGCACTACTCGTATCATCCTGATACTCGCCTCTTCGAGGCCATCTTCGCTATGCTCAGATGTTCAAATTTGTTCCAGACAAATTTGTCCTCCGCCGTCGCTCGGTCTTGACGCACCGTTTGTGGACGCGCTCCCGGCGCACCACAAACTCGCCAAACATCCCTGTTTGGCGTGCTAACCTCGCTCTGTTGTCGGCACATTCTGACGCCGGAATAAAACAAACAACATAACCATTGTTTTTTTGGGAAAGATTGTTGTGTTTTTATGAGGCGGTTTTGTTAAAAAAACATCCAAAAAAATCGAATAAAATCAATATGTTTTCTGGCCGATTTTTAAGTAGTTAAATGGCTGTTATTAAAGTGCTCTTTTTGTGATTTTGTTGTTTTTTGTATGTCGGCGCTTTGCTTAGGTTGTGTAAGTGATTGATTTATCTTAAAAACAACAAAACAAAAACTTCAATAAAATCAATACCTTTCCTGACCACTTTTTGAGTGTAATTTCATTGCTTTTTAACAAAAACAACTCACAAAAAAACACCTAAGATTATGTTGTTTGTCCTATTCCGGCGTCAGAATGTGCCGACAACAGAGCGAGGTTAGCACGCCAAACAGGGATGTTTGGCGAGTTTGTGGTGCGCTTGGAGCGCGTCCACAAACGGTGCGTTAAGACCGAGCGCCGGCGGAGGGTAGCCGAAGGCCACATTCTGTAGCCAAAGCGTGGGTTGTCAGGGAATTCGCTTTAATTCCCTGACTCGGACGTGGTCACTATAGCTATTTTGTCCACCCAAGGTCAAAACGTCCGAAACCACTGCACAATTTATTCTATTCACCCAAAAAAAAAAGGCCTAATTTTCCGCCCAAAAATCAGTTAGAAAAGATATTGATTTTATTAAATTTTTCATTTTATTGTTTTTTTACAAAAAAAAACACCCATCTTTAACTCACCCCGTATATTCAAGCATAAAACAATTAGACATTTCACAACTATTGATAAAAAGTATAATATATAGCACTATTTAAATTATCGAAAAACCAATTCAACCATAAAGATAACATCATGCAAAAGTTTAATGTCAAAACCTTTCAGGGGTTAATTCTTACGTTACAAGATTACTGGGCTAATCAAGGATGCACCGTGATTCAGCCTTTAGATATGGAAGTTGGCGCCGGGACTTCTCATCCTATGACTTGTTTACGAGCCTTGGGGCCTGAGCCGATTAATGCTGCTTATGTTCAACCATCTCGCCGCCCAACCGATGGTCGCTATGGCGAAAACCCAAACAGGTTACAACATTATTATCAATTTCAAGTTATCTTAAAACCTTCGCCCGATAATATCCAAGAGCTCTATTTAGGTTCGTTAAAAGAGTTGGGGCTTGATCCTACTGTTAACGATATCCGTTTTGTTGAAGACAATTGGGAAAACCCAACCCTTGGTGCATGGGGGCTTGGTTGGGAGGTTTGGTTAAATGGGATGGAAGTAACTCAGTTTACTTACTTTCAACAAGTTGGCGGGCTTGAATGTAAGCCTGTCACTGGCGAAATCACTTACGGACTTGAGCGTTTAGCAATGTATATTCAAGGCGTCGATAGCGTTTATGATTTAGTTTGGAGTGATGGTGCATTTGGTAAAACGACTTATGGTGATGTGTTCCATCAAAATGAGGTTGAGCAGTCAACGTATAATTTTGAATACGCCAATGTTGAATTTTTATTTTATTGTTTTGAACAACACGAAAAAGAAGCTAAATTTTTACTTGAGCTAGAAAAACCGCTTCCTTTGCCGGCTTATGAGCGTATTTTAAAAGCCGCCCACTGTTTTAATTTGCTTGATGCACGTAAGGCGATTTCGGTCACAGAGCGTCAACGTTATATTTTGCGTATTAGGACGTTAACAAAAATGGTGGCCGAGGCATATTATGCATCTCGTGAAGCACTTGGGTTCCCTATGTGCCAAAATTCACGCGCTAACGACAGTGCATCAAAGTAGGAATTAGAAGATTATGCAAAAAACATTCTTAGTGGAAATCGGTACCGAAGAGTTACCACCAAAATCACTCCGCACTTTAGCAGAAAGCTTTGCGGCAAATTTTATACAACAGCTCGATAATGCCAATTTAGAACATGGTGAAGTGCTTTGGTATGCTTCGCCACGTCGTTTAGCGTTAAAAGTTTTAAATTTGAGCGATACCCAGCCCGATAGCCAAATAGTTAAACGTGGTCCGGCGGTGAGTGCGGCATTTGATGCCAATGGTCATGCGACTAAAGCTGCCGAAGGTTGGGCGCGAGGTTGTGGCATTACTGTTGAGCAAGCTGAGCGTATACAAACAGATAAAGGCGAGTGGCTTTCTTATACTCAAAATCAAAAAGGTCAGCCTGTTGTTAATCTTTTATGTGATATGGTTAAAACCGCATTAAGTAAATTACCTATCCCGAAGCCAATGCGTTGGGCAGCAAGACAAGTCGAATTTATTCGCCCATGTCATACGGTGACCATGTTGTATGGTGATGAGCTTGTGTCTGGTACCATTTTAGATATTGAGTCAAACCGCATTATTCGTGGCCACCGTTTTATGGGTGAACAAGAGTTTACTATCGATAATGCCGATCAGTATCCTGAAATTTTAGAGCAACGCGGTAAGGTGGTGGCTGACTATGATAAGCGTAAAGCGATCATTAAACAACAAGCCGAAGATGCCGCGGCAAAATTAAACGGTAAAGCCGACTTAACCGATAGCCTGCTTGAGGAGGTGTCGTCATTGGTGGAATGGCCTGTTGTGTTAACCGCTAAATTTGAAGAGCGTTTTTTAGCCGTTCCTGCAGAGTCGTTAGTGTATACGATGAAAGGTGATCAGAAGTATTTCCCTGTTTATGATAATCAAGGAAAATTGTTACCTAACTTTATTTTTGTTGCCAATATTGAGTCAAAAGATCCGCAGGTGGTAATTTCGGGTAATGAAAAGGTAGTTCGCCCTCGCCTTGCTGATGCTGAGTTTTTCTATAAAACGGATTTGAAACAACGTTTAGAAGATCGTTTGCCTCGCCTTGATACGGTATTATTTCAACAACAATTGGGTACGGTTAAAGATAAATCACTTCGTATTGAAGCCTTATCTGGTTTTATTGCTGAACATATAGGCACCAATGTTGAGCAAGCGAAACGAGCAGGTAAGTTGACTAAATGTGATTTAGTAACCAATACCGTTTTTGAATTCCCTGAAACGCAAGGCATTATGGGGCGTTATTTGGCACTAAAAGATGGTGAAAGCAGTGAAGTGGCCACCGCAATTGAAGAACAATATAAACCACGTTTTGCTGGCGATGAATTACCAAGTACAGCTGTGTCTTGTGCGGTTTCTATCGCTGAAAAAATGGATACTTTAGCGGGTATTTTTGGTATCGGCCAGCACCCTAAAGGCGATAAAGATCCTTTTGCATTACGTCGCGCTGCAATTGGTGTTTTACGAATCATTGTTGAAAAGACACTACCTTTAGATCTTGTTGAATTAACCAATTATGCCGCATCGTTATATGGTAATAAACTGAGTAATACAAATGTGGTTGAGGATATTGTTACTTTTATGCAAGGTCGTTTCCGCGCTTGGTATCAAGAACAAGGCTTTGCCATTGATACTATTCAAGCGGTTTTAGCGCTTAATCCAACAAAACCGGCTGATTTTGATGCGCGCATTAAAGCAGTTACTCACTTTAGAACCTTGCCAGAAGCATCGTCATTAGCCGAGGCCAATAAACGGGTGTCAAATATCTTATCTAAAGCCGAAATTACTATTCCAGAACAGATCAATGCGGCCTTGCTAGAAGCAGGTGCTGAAGGTGAATTAGCTAAAAAATTGGCGGTTTTAACCGATAAACTTTCACCTTATTTTAGTGAAGGTCGTTATCAAGATGCGTTAGTTGAATTATCATCTCTTAAAGAGACGGTCAATGCCTTTTTTGATTCTGTCATGGTTATGGTTGACAATGAACAGATTAAACTTAATCGATTAGCGCTTTTGAAAAAGTTGCAGAACTTATTCTTAAAAGTAGCGGATATTTCATTACTACAAGCCTAATTGACAAATTAAATTTTTCAACAACATAAATGGTGGTAACAAAACCAGTTACCACCAGAAAGGAACTTTTATGGAAGTGCAAAAAAAACTGACTTTTTCTTTAATTTTTAAACAAACACTGAATTTTACTCGTAACCATATAATGCCTATTTTGCTTGTAAGCCTAATGGTAGCGTTAGCTAATTCGGTTATTACTAGCTACCTTTACTATCTTAGTTTGGACTTCCACTTGTATTTAGATCTATCTCCCCATATTCCAATTTTGATTCTAGGTTTGTTAATCAATAGCGCTATGAAGTCAATTAGTATTGCAACCGTTAATAATCTTAATAGCTGCAATAAACTTAAGCCAAAGCTATTCTTGTCTAGTTTTCTATCCAGTATGCTAAAAATTCTTGGTTTTTATATTACTTTTATTTTTTTAGCCTTCTTAATAGCAATCATTTTATCTTTAGTATTTATTTGTTTAAATTTTTTATTACCTAGCACTCTTATTTTGTTATTACTTGCTTTAATGCTAATTGTTCCAATTATATTTTTATCTATATTTTTTAACCTCTTTTTCGGGTCATTAGCTGATCCTAAACAAAAAAGTTTCTCTGATTTACTTTTTTTAAACTATCAGCTAGTAAAAAAATATTGGGCTCCTGGTTTTTTGATGTTATTAATTAACAGTGCACCTATTATCATTTTGGCCAAATTGAGTATGATCTTCGATAATGAAAATATTATATTGGGTGCTATCATTTCATTAGCCTCTGTCTTTTTGGATATCTTTGTTACTAGCTTTTTCTATCGTCTTTATTCGCTAGCCACTAATACTACTAACCAAAACTTGCCGGAAAAAGATGATCATGAAACAACCAGTAATTTGATTGTTTAACTATTCTGATCCTCACCAATTTTTGTTGGTGAGGATTAACGTGCTATGTCAATTTGCGTGTATTAATTTGTTATAACAAAACCGGTAGGATAATAACTATGACACCCGCTATTAATTTGCTTAAGAAGTTAAACATCAAATTTAACATCCACCAATATAAGCACGATCCCAACCAAACCCACTACGGACAGGAAGCTGTCGATAAACTTGATCCAAGTTTAAATGTCACTGCAGCCCAAGTGTTTAAAACGTTGGTTGTGAGCTTAAACGGTAACTCTAAAACCTTAGCTGTTTGTGTGTTACCCGTTGATGGTCATTTAGATCTTAAAAAAGCCGCAAAAGCGTTAAATTGTAAAAAAGTAGATTTGGCAGCTCCCAATTTAGCACAAAAGGTAACGGGGTATTTAGTCGGTGGAATTAGCCCTTTAGGACAAAAGCAACACTTTCCAACACTGATTGATTTAAGTGCAAATCAGCTCACTACAATGTTTATATCGGGTGGTAGAAGAGGATTAGAAATTGAGATCGCCCCTCAAGATTTGGCCAATATATTAAAAGCCACATTAACTGAAATAACCACTTAAAATTATAGGTAAAACAATTTTTAATTTGCTGTTGAGTTTAAGAGTTACAAGGTGGGATAAAAAACTAAAAAAATAGGCGGTTTTCTATTTTTAGCACATATTATTTTAGCGCAATAACAAAGGCATAAAACAATGTTCTATGCCCTTGAAATGTTCCATCAATAAAATCATCGATAGAAAAAGAATCAACTTATTTGATTGCTTCTTTTAAACTTTTACCAGATACAAATGCAGGTACTTTGCTTGCTGCAATTTTAATTTCTTTACCAGTCTTAGGGTTACGGCCTGTACGTGCTTTACGAGCATTAACTTTGAATGTACCAAAACCAACTAATTGAACTGGTTCACCAGCTTTTAATGATTCAGTAATAGCTGCTAATGTAGCTTCTAATGCTGTTTTAGCCGCAACTTTAGTAATATCTGCTTTGCTAGCAATAGCGTCGACAAGTTCTGTTTTATTCATGGGTATATCCTTACATATTATTTTATTGTTAAAGTTAACATTACATACAAAGCAAGAATCAACAATCCTAGCTTCGTTACTGTAAACAATGTTTAGGTTACATTGCTGTTAAATGTAGTCTATATTTGCTTAAGATTAAAGAAAAATTTAATAAAAAATAAAAAAATCACACTTCAAATGGCTTAATCGCTCAAAAAAACACCAATATTACTTGTTTTAGCCGACCGTATTTCGTCTTTTAAGCCTTTTATTAACTCAATCGTTTCGTTGGTTTCATCACGTAATAATCGAAAGAGTTCCCACTGCAAATCAAACTCGTCAACAACGCTCGGTAAGTTTTGTTGATCGTCTTCAGATAGCGCAACATTGGTTTTAGTCATTTCAAATTCGGCAACAGTAGTGGCGGATATACCACTTACCTTGGCACTATGTTCGCCTATTTCACCACTCAAATAAGAATGTAGAGCTTCACTAAGCGCCTGACAAGCATCAATAGCAGGGTAAACCATATAAGGGCTGTCGTCAGTTACCGTGGGAATAATGGCTTCTAATTTTTCAAGCTGTAAATCGAAGTTGATTTTGACATCTTCAACCAGTAATGATTCCCAGACTAAATCTAGTATTTTTTTGTAGCTCTTTGCATCTTCTTCATTTTGTTGTTGCTGGCAATAAAAAACAAAATTGGGATACATTCGTTCACATAGGCAAGCCATAAATAAACGTTGTTGCCATTGTGGTAACTTTTCTATTCTTAATTGAATAGGATTTTTAATCATGATGAAACCTTTTAGACTTTTGATGCACTGCGTCAATTAAATATTGCACATGTTCGACGGGAATATCTTGATGAATACCGTGACCTAAATTAAAAATATGACCAGAATAAGCACCAAATTCGTTAAGAATGGTGCTAACATTAGATTCGATTGTAAGTTTATCCGCATATAAAACGGATGGATCTAAGTTGCCTTGTACGGCAATTTTTCCCTTTGAAGCAATCGAGCTCAAATTTACAGTCCAATCAACACCAATAGCATCACAACCCGTATTGGCAATACTATCGAACCATAATCCCCCACCCTTTGTAAAAAGCGTGACAGGCACATAAGAGGTGATGTCTGACGTTTTATGACCACGTTTTAATTTTGATAAGATTAATTGCATATAATGCAATGAGAATGTTTGATAACTTTGATGGCTCAATACTCCACCCCAAGTATCAAAAATCATAATAGATTGTGCTCCGGCTTCAATTTGAGCATTTAAGTACAAGGCCACGCTATCAGCAAGCTTTTCAAGTAGTCGGTGTAGCGCTTTAGGTTCGCTATAAAGCATTTTTTTTATTTTAGTAAACGCTTTACTGCTCCCTCCTTCGATCATGTAGGTGGCTAATGTCCATGGACTGCCTGAAAATCCAATTAACGGTACTTTGCCATTGAGCTCTTTTTGAGTTAAACGAATCGCCTCCATCACATAGTTGAGTGATTGATTAGGATCAGGAATCGGTAATTGCTCAATATCAGACATGCAAGTAATCGATTTTGTAAATTTAGGCCCTTCACCTGCCTCAAAATGTAAACCAAGCCCCATAGCATCAGGAATGGTTAAAATATCAGAAAAGATAATAGCGGCATCAAGCTTATATCGTGCTATAGGCTGTAAAGTCGCTTCGCAAGCGAGTTCGGGCGTTTGACATAAAGTCATAAAATCCCCTGCTTTTGCTCTTAACTGGCGATACTCAGGTAAATAGCGACCAGCTTGACGCATCATCCAAATCGGTGTGTAGTCCACAGGTAAACATTGCAAAGCACGTAAATAACGATCATTTTTTAATTGGCTCATATCTTCAGTTCTTTCAATAAAGAGGTTAGTTTGTCAAAAATTTCAGGAAAGTATGCGTTTAAAGATCAAAATCACATTTTTTATCTATTATTTGTGCTCTAAACCTGAGGTTGTGATAATGTATTTTGAGCATAACAGATCAAAGCTTCAGAGATATTTTTCATTACACTACTTTCTGGAGCAAAACGATGCCAATATAACATTCGTCTTTGATATAACCCTTCCGTTAAATTGATTAATTCACCACTTTTTAATTCTTGTTCAACCTGTAATTTTGGTAACATACAACACGCTGAACCTTGTTTAGCAAGTTGTACAAATGCTTCAGATGAACTGGTAATATGGCAAATTACACTGCCTGGCGTAAGGTTGAAGTTTTCTTGTAAAAAGGCTTGATGCATGTCATCTAGATGGTCAAATGCAACAGCAGGAGCTTTTAATAATGAGGAGCGAGTTACACCATTTGGAAAGTACTTTTTAGCAAAATCTGGGGAAGCTACAAAAATATAGTCTAACGCACCAAGTAAATCAGATAGGCAACCTGGCAAAGGGTTAGCTTGAATGCTAATTGCAGCAACCACGGTGCCTAAACGCAATAGTTCTAGCGTATGCTCTTCGTCTTTAACTTGTATATCAAACCGTAAGATATTTTTATCTAAAACTGGTTTTAATGCAGGTAGTAGCCAAGTCGCTAATGAATCGGCATTGATTGCAATAGATAATGATAACGGTGTTGTATTTTGTTCATTATCTCCCAACCATTGTTGTTCTAATAACTCAACTTGATGCAATAACCCTAAAAGATGTTCACCTTGTTTAGTCGCTTTTGGCGGAATAGTTCTGACCAATAATTGCTGCCCAAAAAAGCTTTCTAATTGTTTAATACGTTGCGATACTGCAGGTTGTGTTATACACAATTTATCTGCTGCTCGTTCAAATCCTCGCTCTTTTATCACCGCATCTAATGCTTGTAATGCTCTATAATCTGGACGCTTCATAATCTCTTTACTAATAATTTGATCATTGCTTGAATATTCAAACTAGGTTAATACCGCAATAAATTATAAATATACTAAAAGTTAATATATTTTCTTAAAATACTAATGATTTTTGCTTTCCAATTGGTTACTATGCCATATATTCAACGATTTTGCTTTCAAAATTTTATTTTTTTAACAAAAATTATCCTCAATTTAGGGTGATATCATGACACAAGACGAATTAAAAAAAGCAGTAGGTTGGTCCGCATTAAAATTTATCAAACCTGATTCTTATGTCGGTGTGGGAACTGGCTCAACGGCATCTCATTTTATTGATGCATTAGCGACAATTAAAGATCAGATCAAAGGAACCGTTTCAAGTTCAGAAGCATCAACTCAAAAATTAAAAAGCTATGGTATTCCTGTATTAGATTGTAACCAGGTTGATAGCTTAGATGTTTATGTCGATGGTGCCGATGAAATCAATCATCATTTACAAATGATTAAAGGCGGTGGTGCAGCTTTAACGCGCGAAAAAATTGTTTCAGCTATTGCTAAGCAATTTATTTGTATTGTCGATGAGTCAAAAGTGGTTGATGTATTAGGCTCATTTCCATTACCAATTGAAGTAATTCCTATGGCTCGTTCTTATGTTGCTCGCGAACTATTTAAACTGGGTGGAAAACCAATATATCGTCAAGGCGTAATCACAGATAATGGCAATGTTATTTTGGATGTTCATGATCTCGTCATCGCAAAACCAATGGAATTAGAAAATAAAATTAATGGCATTGCAGGTGTGGTCACTGTCGGCTTATTTGCAAATAAAGGCGCTGATATTGCACTAGTTGGGTGTAGCACAGGTGTAAAAGAGCTCAGATAAGATCATTTGTTAGAATAAATTTAAGAGAGGAAATAATGGTTATTCAGACTTTAACCAAAGATGAAAACAAATTTTTGTTACTTGAGGGCATTCATCCTAGCGCAATAGATGTATTAAAATCTGCAGGCTTTACCAATATTGAATATCATAAAGGTGCATTATCGCCCGAAGAACTTCAACAAGCCTTAAAGGATGTCCGTTTTATTGGGATCCGCTCAAGAACACAATTAACCAAAGATATCATCGACGCAGCGCCAAAACTTGCTGGCATTGGCTGTTTTTGTATTGGCACTAATCAAGTGGATCTTGATGCGGCAACGGTGAAAGGCATTCCGGTATTTAATGCACCATTTTCTAATACTCGATCAGTTGCTGAACTTGTTTTAGCTGAAGCAATTTTGTTATTGCGTCGAGTACCTGAAGCAAACGCTAAAGCACACCAAGGCAAATGGAATAAGATTGCCACCGGTTCGCACGAGGCCCGTGGTAAAAATTTAGGCATCATTGGCTATGGCCATATTGGTAGCCAATTAAGCATTTTAGCTGAATCACTAGGGATGAATGTCTATTTTTATGATATTGAAACAAAACTGCCTTTAGGTAATGCTAAACAAATTTCAACAATGAAAGAGTTATTGTCTATAAGCGATATTGTCTCCATGCATGTGCCGGAAAACGCAACGACCATCAAGATGATCAGCGATAACGAAATCGATGCCATGAAATCAGGTTCAATTTTGATTAATGCTTCGCGCGGTAGAGTCATCGATATTGATGCATTAACTAAAGCGCTAAACACTCATAAACTGAGCGGTGCAGCCATTGATGTTTTCCCAACTGAACCGGCTAGTAACAACGATCCGTTTGAATCACCATTGTGCCAATTTGATAACGTGATTATTACACCACACATTGGCGGTTCAACAAGCGAAGCACAAGAAAACATTGGTATTGAAGTCGCCACAAAACTAGCTAAATACTCAGACACTGGCGCAACGCTTTCAGCGGTTAATTTTCCAGAAGCCTCTTTACCAATTCCAGCTAAAGGCGCAAGCCGTTTTATCAATATTCACCATAATCAACCCGGTGTATTAACCGCTATTAATACCTTATTTGCCGAACAAGGTCTGAATATTTCAGCCCAGTATTTACAAACCGATCCTAAAATTGGTTATGTTGTTATTGATATTGATAGAGTTGAACAAAGCAAAGCTGAAGAGTTGTTAGTGAAACTGAAAAATGTATCAGGGACAATCCGGGCCAGATTGTTATTTTAAGCGATTCAAGCAAGATAGATGGATTAACATTATTTTTTACAATAGGTTAATCCATCCAAAATAAGTTCTAAATCAATTTTATTGATTTTGTCTAATCATATTTAGATAATGATATTTTTATATTATTTATCAATCACTTTTACTTTAATCACTTTAATACCTTTTTGCATTAGTGCATCATAATATCTATCATCTAAATTATCATCAGTGATAATTGTATCGACAGCACTTAAATCACAGACTACATTTGGGCTACGCCGTCCAAATTTGGTTGAGTCAGCTAATAATATTAATTTTGCTGCTGCTTTGCTCATCGCCACACTACCGTGATAACTTTCATTAAAAGTTGTTATGCCACCCACTAAATCTACTCCATCGGCGCCCATAAATAGTTTATCAAATGTATAAAGTTCAAATGCGGCTGCTGTCGATGCACTATTACTGTGAAAAGAGGCTGATTTTCGACGAAAGGTCCCCCCAGACAGAATAATGGTATAATTATTATTATAAGCAACTAGCTCGTTTACTATATGTAGGCTATTAGTCAAAATAGTCAGATTATCGAATCTAGCAAGCATAGGTATCATTTGTGCAACTGTACTACCAGAATCAAAAATAATTGAATCGCCCTCATGAATCAGGTTAGCCGCTTCTTCTGCTATTGCTTTTTTCGATGCGGTGTTAATGTAAGTTTTATGATCGATGGCTCTATCACCAACTTCACGATTTAACATAGCACCACCATAAGTACGTAAAACCAAACCACTTTGGTGAAGCTGGGTTAGATCTTTTCGAATAGTTGTTCCTGTTGTTTTAAAATGTTCCACCAATTCATCAACACTAACCTGTCCATGGTTTTGGAGGTATTCTAAAATAGCTGTTTGTCGTAGCCTTACTTTCATACAAAAATTCCATCATTATTAGTATACAAAAATTTTTATTTTACAAAATATTATACTGTACAATGAAAGAAATTACTTTTTAAAATAAAAGATAATTTTCAATTATTTGCTGTTAAGGCAGTAGTTAATGCACTTTGTGATGCTGCATCATTCGGAAATATCTTTTCTGGAATGATTTTTGATACTGATAATCCATGTAATTGTAAAATGGGTTTAGGTAAAGCAAATACCGTTATCCCTTTCATTATGACTGAATCGATAACAACTTTATTTTCATCTAATGAAATTGCAATTAATACCCTTGGCATAAACCGTTTACCTTTGCTACGACCAACGCCTAAATAAGTGCCTTTTTTCATGGCTAAGAAAGCTTGATTAAAACGGCGAATTTGAAACCAACTAAAAACGATTTGGATACACCAAGCAATTAAGGCAATAGTGATTAACGTGGTCGTCATATTTGTGATTTTCCATTTAATGTAAGTTAGAATAAAAAGTGCGATAAGTCGTAAATTAACTTTCGCACTTTATTTTAACTAGAACATTACTTGTCCGCCAGTGATGTTGATTGATTGTCCTGTGCAATAAGATGCTTTATCGCTTGCATAAAATAGCAATACATTAAGGACATCTTGATAATCACAACCACGTTTTAACGGCACTTTATCAATATAAACTTGCTCAACTTGCTCATCTGGAATACCTAATTTTTTAGCATATTGAGGTATTAATGATTGGAACATTGGTGATTTTAGCAAATTCCCCAACATTAATGAGTTTACCGTAATGCCATAATCAGCGAGATCAAGTGCCAGTGATTGAGTTAATCCAACACCACCAAATTTAGCTGCACTATAACCAGAATTATGCTTACTACCTACTTTGCCTGATTTAGAGTTAATTTGGATAATTCGTCCATGAGTTTTGTGTTTTACCATTAATTTAGCAAACTCACGCGCACATAAAAAATAGCCTGTAAGATTTACATTAACCGATAATTGAAAATCACTTAATGTAAAATTAGTAATAGGTGCAGCTCTTGCAATACCCGCACTGTAGACCATTAAGTCAACACGTTTGAATGTATCATCAGTATCTTGAGCTAGTTTAATGACACTGTCTTCATTTGTTGCGTCAACAGCAAAACCTTTGGCTGTACCTGCTCCATGTTTTTTGTTAATTTCTTCGGCCACTTTATTTGCATTAGTAACATTTAAATCAGCAACAACAACTTTGTATCCAGCATCGGCTATGCCTTTACATAAAAATTCGCCTAAAGTTTGGCCACCACCTACAACGACTGCTACTTGTTTCATTTTTAAGTTCCTTAGTCATTTAAAATTATAATTTCATCACCCACACAAAGTTGATCTGGTACATCCCCTTTTACATGTACCGTTCCAGGCAATTCAGCCTGATGATTACCATCAAATCTTAATGTGATATGTCCCAACTCTCGAAAATTAATACTGCCTACATCACCGACTGCAGTAATTTCATAAACATGTTTACCTAATTTAATTTCCTGACCTACTTGCAAGTCTTGCTGCAAATCATCATGACTGTGAACAAAACAGTACTCAGCTAAATCTGCTGGTGCGCCATTCTTAAACAGGATTAGCATTCCATCAGCTAATGCCTCTTGGGCAAATTCACCAATTTGATTAATTTTTGAATGATAGATAACATTTGCCATTATTAACCTTCCGTCCGCTTAAGATGGGATTTATTCATCCCATTTTTTAATTTATTGATATATAAATAATGAAACAGCCCATGCAATTAAGACCGTTGGCGCGCCAGTTAAAAAACGACTAACCAACACAGATGGAACCCCTACTCTCACTGTATCTTGTTTAGCTTCAGCTAGTGATAACCCCACAGGAATAAAGTCACATGCAGCTTGAGCATTAATAGCAAACAATGCTGGTAATGCTAAATGAGGAGGAATATTACCAAGCCCTATTTGTACACCAACTAAAGTCCCAATAACTTGAGCAATAACCGCTCCAGGGCCTAAGAAAGGAGAAAGTAATGGGAAAGAACAGATCAAGGCTAATATAACAAGTCCAAATGGGTTGTTTGCTAGAGGAACAAGCCCATGAGCAATAAAATTACCTAATCCCGATGCAATGATGATTCCAATTAATGCTGATACAAACGCCATAAAAGGAAGTATTGTTTTAAGTACCGTATCAATAGTATCACGACCAGCTTGGAAGAAAACGGCAACACCGGATCCCATACCAATACCAATCCTTGCTAGTAATCCGTCGCTTTGTTCAGTAATTTTTTTACTGCTGTCATATTCCTTAAATTCAGCTGATTTATTATTTGTTTGCGGTTCTTTGGCTGCTGATGCCATTTCGCTTACGCTATCACCTTCTTTTTCTATCAATTTGATATTGTTTGTCTTTACTGCTGAAACATAAATATCTTCAACAATATATTGGGCAAGAGGACCTGATTTACCTGTTGCATGAATATTGACAGTTGGTACGCGGTTTTTTGGATAGATACCACAACGTAACGTTCCACCGCAGTCAATAACCGCTACACCGATTTCCTCTTTAGGTGGTTCACCTTCTTTGAATCCATCAATAGCTTCCCACCCTGTTAATTCCGCTAATGTATCAACAATCGCTGGACGAGTTCCTGCTGCAATATAGACAATTTTTTTCCCTGCAATGACAGGAAGTTCTAAAGGCCCACCCCAACCAGCTTCTCCTCTTTCAATACGAATAAATTTAGCCATTTTTATATTCCTTATTCTTTATAATTTTACAGATGAACTTTTCTTTCTAATTTAATACCCATTTTTCTTTCAAAAATGGCTGTACAAAAGTCAGTAATCCAACCTCTAAAAAAGTTAGTACCTAAACCAACAAGGAAATAACTCACAGCAAGAGGACCTAAAGGTAAATGTAATGTAGTTAAACCTGCCGCTATCCCCAAATAAACAAAAAGCTCACCAGGGTTAACGTGTGGAAATAATCCATTCATTGAATGGCAACTATAAGATGAAGCTGCATAGTAGCTTGGTTTGTAAAACTCTGGCATAAAACGACCTAAACTTAATGTCATTGGATTACAAAAAACAAAAGTACCAATAAGCGGTAACAGTAAATATCTAGAAATGGGATTACCCGCACAAGCTTGCGCTAAACGCTCAATACGTTCTTGCCCAATAAATTTAATCACTGCATTCATTACAACAAGTAATGAAATTAATAATGGTAGAATTCCCGTTACCATCCCAACAAATACTTTTCCGCCTTCTTGGAATAAACCAATAAACCATTCAGCACCAAATGAAATAGCATCAATCATATTGTCTCCTATTGAGTTGAATTCGAGTTGATAATATCAATACCAAACCACAAAAACTTTTAAATAGATCACAATTTGAAAAAATATCTTTCATTTTGAAAGAAAGTTAATTCAAAAAATAATTAAATTAAAATAAAGAAAATAAATGAAAGTGATAGATTGCTGAAATAACAGTAATAGTTAAAAATAGCTGATTTTTATTGGACATTAATTGTGAGTTGGCGTAACTTGGTACAAAAGCGTTGTTTTATTATTCAATTTAAGGAGAATATATTATGGCTAAAAGTATTACCTCGGCAAAAAAATTACAACAAACAGCAATTTTATTCCCTACTGACTTAGGTCAAAAAGCGTCAAAAGATATTTCTGGAGCAATGAATTCTGTTTTAGCAGATGTTTTTGCTTTATATTTAAAAACCAAAAACTTTCATTGGCATGTGAGCGGTCCTCACTTTCGTGATTACCATTTAATGTTAGACGATCATGGCGAAGAACTATTTGCCATGACAGATCCAATTGCAGAACGTGTACGTAAATTAGGCGGAACAACATTACGTTCAATTGGCCATATCGCTAAATTACAAAGCATTTCTGATAATGATGCTGATTTTGTTGAACCATCAGATATGCTTGCCGAACTTTGCCAAGATAATGTAAGACTGACTGAGCGTATGCGTGTAGCACATGATATCTGTGATAAGTACAACGATACGGCCACAGCAAGTTTAATTGAAGAGTGGATAGATCAAACAGAACAACGTGCATGGTTCTTATTTGAAGCCGGACGAAAAGTCGACTCATCAGGACATTAATAAATAATTATTAATGAATAAGATAAGAGGCATACTCAGTGCCTCTTATTAAAAATACGTGGAGATTTAAGATGAGTAAAAAAATTGCTGTACTGGTTGGGAGTTTACGTAAAGACTCTTATAACTTAAAAGTGGCAAAAGTTTTTCAGAAAATAGCACCACCATCACTTTCGTTACAAATTATCCAAATTGGGGATTTACCTTTATATAATGAAGATATTGATAATAATACCCCTCCAGCCTCTTATACTCGTTTTCGTCAAGAAATAGCCGATTGTCAGGGTGTTATTTTTGTGACACCTGAATATAATCGGGGCTTACCAGCAGTGATCAAAAATGCAATAGATGTAGGCTCTCGCCCTTATGGTAAGAGTATTTGGTCAAAAAAACCTGCTGCGGTTGTTTCCGTTTCACAAGGTGCAATTGGTGGGTTTGGTGCTAATCATCAATTACGACAATCTTTAGTCTTTTTAGATATGCCGACACTACAACAACCTGAAGCTTATATTGGCAATGTGAATGCTGCTTTTGATGAAAGCGGTAATATTACTTCCAAAAGTAAAGAGTTGTTAACCGTTATCATTAATAGCTACGCCAGTTGGGTTGAAAAGTTAAGTCAATAACGCTTTATTTTACGATTCACAGTCAATATAATTGGCTGTGTTTTCTTAGCAAGCAAATTAACTCGTTTTGTCATGCCTATATTTCTTCCTAATAGTGAACAAAAATTATTACATCGCGCGCAGTTAGTGGCGGGGTACACTTTTGGCGAAATCGCACAATATTTAAACATCCCTATCCCCGCTAATTTAAGCAAACAAAAAGGTTGGGTAGGAAATCTTATCGAAATTTTTTTAGGTGCTAATGCTGGTAGTAAGGCTGAGCGTGATTTTGCTAATTTAGGAATTGAATTGAAAACGATTCCTGTTGATAAGCAAGGTAAACCGTTAGAAACTACTTTTGTCAGCGTCACACCATTAATGGCTAATCATGGCGTTATTTGGGAAACCAGCCATGTTAAATATAAACTAACAAAAGTACTTTGGATCCCAATAGAAGGCGAAAGAACGATTCCTCTTGCTGACCGAAAAGTAGGAAAACCTATTTTGTGGACACCAACTCAAGAACAAGAGCAACAACTCAAGCAAGACTGGGAAGAATTAATGGATATGATAGCGCTAGGGCAGGTTGAAAAAATTACCGCTCATTACGGCACCTATCTACAACTGAGACCCAAAGCAGCCAATGGGCAAGCACTTACTGAAGCAATTGGTGAAAATGGACAAATTATTTTAACTCGCCCAAGAGGATTTTATCTTAAAAAGTCATTTACTATGCAAATTTTAGATAATGCAATGAAGTCTTAATAATTTTTATGTTCAATTAAATAGCACACACCATTATACATATCATAATCATCACCTCCTAGTTTTAAAAACAAATAATATTACTTTCATATAGTTGACACAAAAATCAAATCTACGTCACATTTTTTCACATTAGTGATTTACTTAGATCAAATGTGATAATAAATTCACCTTAACATTTGTGAAACAAGAAGAGAATTTGTGAGGATTTAATATGAATTTTATTTTATCTGGGCATGGAAACGTTGCTATTGAAATGAAAAAAAGTATCGAAATGATAGCTGGAAAATACCTCAATTTACATGCAATAACCTTTGAACCTGGTGAAGGTATTGAAAGTTTGCAAGATAAATATCTAAAAATTATTAACCAATCAGAAAACCAGCAATTCATTATTATCACTGATATTTTTTCTGGTAGTCCTTATAACGCAGCAGCGATATTAGCGCTGAAACGAAGAAATATTGAAGTTATCAGCGGGCTCTCCTTACCACTTTGTTTGGAGTTATTAAATTCTGATTACTCCTTAATCAATATTGAAAACGCATTTGAACAACTTGACAATGTCAAATTGGATTTTATCAAGTCATTCAAATCATTATCTAAAAATGCATGTATAGAGGAGGATCTATAAATGATTATAAATTTAGTTCGCATTGATGATCGTTTAATTCATGGTCAAGTGACGACTGTTTGGACCAAAGAAGCCAAAGCAGAAAGAATAATTGTTGTAAGTGATGAAGTTGCCAATGATGAGATCCGTGCAACACTCGTTAAACAAGCTGCCCCTCCAGGCACTAAAGTTTCGGTAGTGAGCATTGAAAAAGCTGTAGCCGTTTATAAAAACATAAAGTATGAACATGATACCGTATTTTATCTATTTACTAATCCAACTGATGTGTTGCGCTTAATTCAAGCTGGTGTTCCTATTAAAAATGTCAATATTGGTGGTATGTCATTCAAAGCTGGTAAAAAACAAATTACTAAAGCTGTTTCTGTTGATGAAAACGACGTATCGGCATTTAGAAAAATGCATGATATTGGAGTAAATCTTTATTTAAAAGTGGTGATTACCGATCCTTTTGTCGATTTTATCAAACTACTTGAACAAGAATTTCCATATTAATAATCGCTATTAATAACAAAATAGGAGGCAATAATGGAGATTTCATTATTTCAAATCATATTAGTTTTTATTTTTTCTTGTGTGGCTGGTATGGGGAGTGTGTTGGATGAGTTTCAAACTCATCGTCCATTAATTTCCTGTACTGTAATTGGTTTAATTTTAGGAGACGTCAAAACCGGAATTATTCTTGGAGGTACATTGGAACTTATCGCATTAGGTTGGATGAACATTGGAGCAGCGCAATCACCCGATTCAGCATTAGCCAGTGTTATATCAACTATTTTAGTTGTAGTTGGTAAACAAGATATCCAAACTGGCATCGCTATCGCATTACCAGTTGCTGCAGCAGGACAAGTACTTACAGTATTTGCTAGAACCATCACAGTGGCCTTTCAACATGAAGCAGATAGTGCAGCTGAAAAAGTCCAATTTAGAAAAATAGAATTATTACATTTTAGTGCACTTTTTGTTCAAGCGCTAAGAGTGGCAATTCCGGCGACATTAGTTGCTATATATGTTGATGCAAACACAGTAAATAGATTATTAAATTTATTACCTGATATTGTTACTGGCGGCCTTGCTGTTGCTGGTGGATTTATTGTTGTTGTCGGTTATGCCATGGTTTTAAATATGATGATGGTCAAATATTTAGCACCATTTTTCTATCTGGGTTTTATTTTGGGTGGATACCTAAACTTTAGCCTCCTGTCATTTGGTATTTTAGGAGTCATTTTTGCCATTATTTATGTTCAATTAAATTCTAAATTTAATACAGTTAAAAATAATGAAAATGCAATAAATCTATCAACCAATAGCAAATCAATTATTGCCGATGATGAATTAGATGATTAATTAACAAGGATTTTATTATGAAAGAAATGATAAACACCATCCAAAAAAAAGATATTATTAGTACGTTTATTCGATCTAATTTTCAACAAGCTTCTTTTAACTATGAACGAATTCACGCTTTGGCATTTTGTGTGGATATGATACCAACAATAAAACGAGTCTACAAAACAAAAGAAGAACAGCGTGAAGCCTTAAAACGACACCTCGCTTTTTTTAATACTACTCCTGCGATGTGTGGTCCTATACTTGGTGTCACAATGGCAATGGAAGAAGCAAGAGCCAACGGTGCACCTATTACAGATGGGACGATTAACAGTTTAAAAATTGGATTGATGGGACCGTTGGCCGGTGTCGGTGATCCATTGGTATGGGGAACACTCCGCCCAATTACAGCAGCACTTGGTGCATCATTAGCGCTTTCCGGCAATATAGCCGGCCCATTATTGTTTTTTATTCTGTTTAATTTAGTTAGGCTTGCTATGAAATGGTATGGACTGACTTATGGTTTATCAAAAGGGATAGGGATTGTTAAAGATCTTTCCGGCAATATTTTACCAAAATTGACAGAAGGCGCGTCAATTCTTGGATTATTTATCATGGGAGTATTGGTCACAAAATGGACTTCAATTAACGTTCCATTAGTTGTATCTCAAACAGCTGACATAAATGGTAACCAAATCACAATGACAGTTCAAAGTATACTTAATGATCTTGTTCCAGGCTTATTACCGCTTGGATTAACACTCTTAATGATGAAACTACTCAGGAAAAAAGTAAGTCCAATAATACTCATTTTTATACTTTTTGCTGTAGGTATTATTGGATATGGTTTAGGAATACTCGCTTAACAAAATGATAAATAAATGTTTATTAAAATTTAAAGAGTTTTAAGTTCAATAACCAAAATTCAAAAAGTACGCAAAAAGGTTAGTCAGTTATTTTATTTACACAATATAAATAAAATCTTTCAGCCTTTTTGTGTCTGCCCTTCAACAAGATTTAACTTATCAAAGAGGAATATATGAAAACTCAAGCTGTTAGGTTGTATGGTAAAAATGATTTGCGACTAGAGTCGTTCGAACTTCCCCAAATAAATGATGATGAAATTTTAGTTTCGGTAGTTGTAGATAGCATGTGTATGTCTTCATTGAAATTAGTCAATCAAGGAGAAGATCATAAAAAAACACCACCTGATTTAGTCAATAATCCTATCATCATTGGTCACGAATGCTGTGGTGAAATTTTAGAAGTTGGAAAAAATTGGCAGCATAAATTTAAAGCGGGACAAAAATATGTAGTACAAGCGAATCTACAACTTAAGGATAGTCCTTATTGTGTCGGTTATTCTTATCCATACACAGGAGGATGCGCCACTTATATGATCATTAATCATGATGTATTAAAACAAGATTGTTTAATTCCATATGATGGCAACACCTACTTTGAGGGTGCTTTAATTGAACCTTTATCCTGTGTTATTGGCGCATTTAATGCTAATTATCATTTAAAACCTAATAGTTACCAACATGTTATGGGCATAAAACGCGGTGGGGATCTGATAATTTTAGGTGGAACAGGCCCAATGGGGATGTTGGCAATTGATTATGCTCTAGGGGGACCAATAAAACCTAAAAAAGTGGTTGTCACAGGACGGAGTAAAGAAAAAATTGCTCATCTTAAAACGTTGTATCCTCCTCGTAATGGCATTGAACTTGAATTTGTTGATATATCAAATGTTGATGACCAATTAGAATCATTAAAAAGCCATTCGACCAAAGGTAGTTTTGATGATGTTTTTGTTTTTTTACCTTCACAAGAATTAATTCAATTAGCATCAAAATTATTAGCTTTTGACGGTTGTCTTAACTTTTTTGCAGGTCCTCAGAATAAAGATTTTTTAGCTGAAATTAACTTTTATGATGTCCATTATAACTTTACCCACATTGTTGGAACATCTGGTGGAAATACCGACGATATGCGTGAGGCAGTCAAACTTATTGAAGCTGGAGCTGTTGATGTAGCTAAAATTGTTTCACATATTATGGGGATCAATCAAGCTAGTAAAGCAACTCAAATGCAAGATAAAATTAAAGGTGGTAAAAAGTTAGTTTATACCCATAAGCAATTTGAACTTAAAAATATAGAATCATTGACTGATAGTAAAGATGATATTGCATTAAAACAAATACTGAATAAAAATCATGGAATTTGGTCAAAAGAAGCTGAAGATTTTATATTAAATTATTTTCCTGATATTGAACCTTAATTTTTGATATACTTTATTAGCATCAAGATGTCATCATGCTGAAAATAAATGACTTCTTGATGTTATTAAATAGGCTAATTTTTAAAACAATAGATAATAAGATAACGCTACAATGATAAATCACAATTTTAGCAATAACGATTTTGAGCAACATAAAATGTTAATTAAAATTGCACAGCTGTATTATGAAGAAAATAAAACGCAGTCAGAGATAGCAAAAATAGTTCATATACATAGGTCGAGCATAAGCCGAATGCTAAAAACAATACGTGAATTAGGCCTCGTCTCTATTTCAATTAATTATGATTTATTACCCAATATCGCCTTAGAAGAAAAGATTTGTAGTCAATTTAATTTAAAACAAGTTATTGTTGTGCCTGTTAACCCCAATTTAGATAATGATACGAAAAATCAAATTGTGTGTAATGTAACATCTAGTGTATTACTTAAAAATATTCACGATAACGATGTTATTGGTATATCTTGGGGACGCTCAATTAATTATATTGTCGATAGTTTAAAAAATGACAATAATACATTTGACAATATAACCATTGTACCAATGATTGGTGGACCTTCTGGAAAAATTGAAACAAAATATCATGTCAATAACATTGCCTATAAATTATCCAACAAACTGAAAAGTAAATCGATATTAATTGATTACCCAGCCATTGTTGACACATCTAAATTGAAAGCTGAAATTGAAAAAACTCAGCACATGAAAGAGTTAAAAGATTGGTGGAATAAAATAACCGTAGCATTGTTTAGTATAGGTTGCCCCGCCATATCTAAAAGTTCAATTTGGTACGGTTTTTATGGCGAACTATTCCAAACGATTACCAATAAAAAAATTGTGGGCGATATATTATCTCGATTTTATGATAAAAATGGAGCTGAATTAGATACACCATTCTCTAATCAAATTATTGGCGTCACCTTAGATAAACTAAAACAAATCCCACTTAAAATTTGTGCTAGTGGTGATCCCGAAAAACTTAATAGCTTAGTTGCAGCATTAAATGCAAATTATATTGATATATTAGTCATTAGTGATGAGTTAGCTAATCAACTAATTGACTAATTTTCAAACCAAAATAATAAAAAATAGTCTTAATTAATAACAATACTCTTTTTGATATTTAATATCAAAAAAATCTAAATAATATCAAGTATTAAAATTTTTGAATTTCGTTGATAATTATAAAGTTGCTTTTTTTTAATTGGCAAATCATCTACCTCTGCTGGATTGAATCCTTTTTCCCTAAACCAGTGAATACTACGAGTAGTGAGAACAAATATTTTTTCTAATCCTAATTGGGTTGCTTTTTCAGTTAGCTTTTCAATTAATACGTTCCCCCGAGAAGAGCTACGATAATCTGGATGAATAGCTACACAGGCCATTTCGCCCATTTTTTCTTCAGGGTAAGGATAAAGCGCAGCACAACCTATTGTCATATTATCACGTTCAATAATGGTAAATTTATCAATTTCCATTTCTAATTGTTCACGAGATCGTTTAACCAATACACCTTGCTCTTCCAGTGGGCGAATAAGTTCTAAAATCCCACCAATATCGTTAATCGTTGCCGAACGAACCTTCTCAGAATGCTCCATTGCAACCTGTGTTCCAATTCCATCGCGCGAAAATAATTCTTGTAAAATCGAACCATCAATCAAATAACTTACCAAGTGGCTTCGTCTAACTCCACTTCGGCATGCTTTAGATGCCGCGCGTAAAAACCGTGCTTCACTGGATAAATGTTTGCCTTGCTGTTCTTTTTGATTAACATAATTATCTGCATCAACAGGATAAAGATCAGTAATGACACGACCTTGTTCATCTAAAACCCCTTGTTCTGCACAAAAGCTGATTAATTTATCCGCTTTTAAGCGAATGGCAACTTCAGCTGCGACATCCTCAGATGCTAAATTAAAACTTTCTCCAGTAACCGAAACGCCAACAGGGCCTAATAACACAATAGAGCCACGAGCTAGCTGTTCTGCTATCGCCTCGTTATTGATTCTTCGAATTTTACCTGTATGACAAAAATCAACGCCATCATCTACACCCAATGGTTGGGCAATTACAAAATTACCACTGACAACACTGATATGAGCACCTTGTAATGGAGTATTATTTAAACTCATCGATAAACTTGCGGTAATATTAAGTTGTAATGATCCTGTAACTTGTTTAATGATGTCTAGCGTCATTGCATCAGTGATGCGCGTATTTTTATGATATTTCGGTACAATATGATGGTTTTTTAAAGACTCATCGATCTGATTACGAGCACCATTGACAATAACAAGTTTAATACCAAGACTATAGAGTAAACCAATATCACTGATAATACTTGAATAATTATTACTTTTTAACACTGCACCTGTGAGCAAAATTACAAATGTTTTTCCATGATGAGCATTAATATAAGGTACTGAATGTCTTAATCCATCAACTAATTCAGTTGTACGTTCTTGCATTTTTACAACCACCTTAAAATGAATATTTATTCAAATTAAATGTAATTTTATTTATTTTTAATCTAATAGCAAGTAATATTTTAAGCATCTATCAACAATCTAAATATTTACTATTTATAAAAGATAAAACTGAAAATCGATAAGTATCTGATTGAAAAATGGCCAATTAGCCCAACATTAAATAGTTAATTAAAAAGATTAAATTAAAATTTTAAAAACCGTTAGTATGAAAAAAAGCATGCCATATTGGCATGCCCCATAACATTAAACTTTAGATCTACAAATTATATTTTTGTTAAATCAATGACCTTCTTAAAACGATAAAAAACAATTGATCCAAGTAATACACTTGATACTGCAATAAAAAAGTCTATTAAAATAGCATAACTGACATTGATCATAGCTAATTTTGGCACTATACGCGGAATGACAACAAACGATAATCCACTGAATGTATACATACAACCAACGGCCAGACCTTTACGAGTAGGGAACAGTTGTTGCATTACAACCAAAGTCAACTGTAACACACCTCCTGCAGCAGTAAACCCTACGCCAATTGCGGCAATGACACACATGACTGGCGAAATATTGAAATAAAACACAATTAATACTAAGGCAGACAAAGCAGGCAGAATAATAATACAAAATATTGGTTTTAAGAAACGTTTAACCACAAATGCTGTAACAAATACCGAGATAATGGATGCGGTGCTATAATAGCTAATCAGTTGTTTTGCATCGATATCGTTCATATTAACACCTTTAACAGCGATAGTTGGCAACCACTGTAAAATAATGACAAATGTTGCTGTTGTAGTAAATCCCATGATAATCAGTAAAATACCTTCAAATTCAAATCGAGGATTACCTGTAAAATAGTTTACTGAACCTTCACAACCTTTGATTGTCGTATCTTTATGTGGGAATTGTTGAGGTAATAATAATAAACTGTTAATGATTAAATAAGCAGTAAAACCAAGAAACGCCCAACCATACCATATTTTGTTGGTATCAAAAAAAGTAACAATAAAAGGTAGAACTAGCGTTCCGATGGAAATAAAAGCTTTTATAAGGACGCTTGCAGAGCTCGCAGATCCAGGAAAGCATTCAGTTAACGCAGGCATAGAACCTGTATCTAAAAAAGAATTACCTGCCCCCACGGCAATCGCTAAACAAAAAGCTATATGAATGTTGGTACAAAAAATGATCCCTACAAAAAAAATAGCATAACAGATCATACCTAGATAAATAAATAACTTTCTACCAAATTTATCTGATAGCACCCCACCAATGAACATTAAAAAGATTTTGCCAATTCCTATGCCTGATGCAACATAACCAAGCCCAACTATATCAGTATTTAGTTGCTTTGAAAGCGCTAGGGAAAATTGCATAATCACAATTAGCGCAATACTTTGAATAATATAGTTTGCATAAATAGATCCAACAATTCCATAAGAATTGACCTTTCGATTTTCCATTTGTCATACTCCATATGTAAAACATAAAACTTTAGTTCTATTCAATATATATGTATTAATATTAGGCAAAAAGAGTAAGTCTAGATTTGTTACTTAACTTTTATCTTTTTTATTCCTAAAAAATATCAAAAATATGACATAAAATTAAAGTCATATAGAATTTTATTATTGTCTATCACCAATAAAAATACCACTTTTTAAGTGGTATCTGTTATAAAAGGTTAAATTAACTTCCAAGCATTTCAAGCATTTTAGCTAGGATCAAGCTTTCATCTTGATCAACATTCACTATATGGTGCGCAGCATCATGATATAAAGGCAGTCTTTCAGCTAACACCTTTTCTATTTCATCAGCAATAGATAAACCCGTTAATGAGGGTCTTTGAGCAACATTCGGATCTTTCATTAAACGAGCAGCTAGTGTTGCCGCTGGCGCAGATAAAAAGATAACCGTACCATTTTGTTTCATAAAATGGCGGTTATGCTCAGCTAATACCATGCCTCCACCAGTTGCAATGACACGATTGGGTTTAGTTGTATCAACAAGCACTTGGCTTTCTCTTGCTCTAAATCCTTCCCAACCTTCTTTTTCAACAATTTCAGCTACTGTTTTTTGAGTAGTCTCAAGTAAATGGCTGTCGGTATCAATAAAAGAAAACGATAGCTTATTTGCTAACATTTTTCCCATTGTTGTTTTACCTGCTGCTCTTGCACCAACTAAAAAAATTGTTTTATTCATATTGGGTTCTGTCCTTTTTTCTTTACAGAATATGTTAGCCATGCTAGTAATTCGCTCTTATTTTGCAATATATTTTAAATATTATTTAATAAATTTAAAAAATAATTTTTAATGAAATCTAACATCACGTTTAAAAATATTTCTGTAAATATTTTTTTACAAAAATTATAGAGATTTTAAATAGTGCTAAAATTTTTTTGATAAAACCAATTAACACAGTTTTTCTAGACCACGAAAATAGAGCTCTGTCGCGATCGATTGATGTAATCGCCACTGAATAATGTCAAGGTCAATATTTACCTTTTTAAACTCTTCGTATGTCATAAAATAACGAATAGTATTACTACCGACACGATCATTGATACTATTGATGATGATATTTATTTTTTCAATTCGAAGCTTTTTTAGCTCTTGCATTGCTGTTGTAACAAATTCTGGAATGGGTTTTGTTCCATTTTCCCAATCATGCCATGTATTAATATCTGTTTTACCAATATATTCACTGGCCTCTGACACTTTTAACATAAAGAAACGACGATATGCTTGCAATTCTAAATTAGTCATAAATGCTCCTTATTATGATGCTCTTGGACTATTCAATTGATATATTAGCTTTGTTTAGACCAATTAATTTGGCAATCACAAAGCAATTATATAAATAGCGGAAAACATGACTAACTCTAATTAACTAGCCATATTTGCCATTTGAGTAATTATTTTTTAGTCAAAGCATCAATTACAGCCTGTTTTGCGCGTTCAGAAAGATTTTTCCCTGTCCAAATTTTAAACTGAGCATTTGCTTGGCCAATAAACATTTCACGTCCTGAAATTGACTCCCAGCCAGCTTGTTCTGCTTCTTGTCTAAAACGCGTATTATATGGAGTATAAACAATATCATAAGCCACACCATTACCTTTAAACCAAGCTTGTTTATAAGGTGTTTGATCTTCAAATTTACCCGTCATGCCTAATGGTGTTGAGTTAATAATAATTTGAGCCTCAGCTTTACTACGATCTTCCCATTTAATAGTTTTAAGATTGAATTCATTAGCTAACATATTAGGTAAATCATCCACAATATCTGTTACTGTAATATCGGTATAACCAAGTTCCTGTAGCCCAACAACAGCTGCGCGAGCAGCTCCCCCTGCACCAAGTAATAATACTTTGTTATAATCTGCAGGTAGTTTTTTTGTTTTAAGCGGTTCCATAAATCCAACAATATCAGTATTGTCACCACAAAGTTTATCCCCATGCCAATAAACCAAATTAGCCGCTCCCGCTTTTTTTACATGCTCGGTTACTTCATCTAAATAAGGAATAATGGTTTGTTTATGCGGAATAGTGACACATAAGCCTCGAATGTTTAATAGCCTTATGGATTTAAATAAAGTTGCAATATCTTCCGGAGGTGTAGCAAAAGGAACTAAAACTGCAGGAATTCCATTGTCTTGAAATGATATAGTATGAATAAGAGGGCTCATACTATGTCCTAAAGGATAACCGATAATGCCGTATATACTATATGGCGTAAACTGGTTCATATAACCTCCTTGAAAATTAGAAAATTAAACCTAAATAGATAAAATCTATAATGCATAGTATTAAAACATATTTATTATAAAATTAAACCGTTTTTGTATTTAATCAACATAATCAAAATTAAAAAGTCATCATTTAGTAGTAATAGACAATAGCTGTTATTTATTTGCTAATATTCCTTTGGACAATAAACTTATTTTTCGGTTAAATAAGATAATGCTTGAGAATTTGCGTATAACAGCGTATACTTCGCTACCTCATTATTGTGGGTGTAGTGTGAGAGGTTAGACTGCTTCTCAGATAGAACTGCAGCAAACTAAAAGCCTGACGAGGTTAATTCCATTAACATATTACGCCCAGGGCTTAAGCATAGAAATTTCGGAGAATTATTGACATGTCACGAGTATGCCAAGTAACAGGAAAAGGCCCTTTAGTAGGGAATAATCGTTCTCATGCGATGAACGCTACTAAACGCCGTTTTCTACCAAACCTTCAAACTCACCGTTTCTGGATTGAGAGTGAAAAACGTTTTGTAAAATTGCGTGTATCTGCTAAAGGTATGCGTACTATCGATAAAAAGGGTATTGATGCAGTTTTAGCTGAACTTCGTGCCCGTGGTGAAAAGTACTAATAAGGAAACCATATCATGGCAAAAGGTGTACGCGAAAAAATTAGATTAGTTTCTTCTGCTGGTACAGGTCATTTTTATACCACTAGCAAAAACAAAAGAACTATGCCTGAAAAAATGGAGATCAAAAAATACGATCCTGTAGTTCGTCAACATGTAGTTTATAAAGAAGCTAAAATTAAATAGTTCTAAATAAACAAAAAACCCAGCAATGCTGGGTTTTTTTATATCTTTTTAAGATTAATATTGATCATTGATTGCCATAATAACTATTTAAGAAATAAAAAAGCTTCAGTTTTCCTGAAGCTTAAAATAAATAAAAAATAATAATTTTATTTTAAATATTGCCGCTCATATGATCTTGCTTTTTTATCGTCAAAGACATGTTCCCAACGTGCAATAACAATTGCAGCTAATGCATTACCTACTACATTAACTACAGTTCTTCCCATATCTAAGATTCGCTCAACCCCCATAATATAACCAATACCTTCAAGAGGTATACCGACACTACCAAGTGTTGCTGATAAAACTAAAATTGAAGCACCTGGAACGCCAGCAATCCCTTTAGATGCAATCATTAATGTAATAACAATAATAATTTGATCCAAAATCGTTAGATCGATACTAAATAGCTGTGCTAAAAAGATAACAGTTATACTTTGATAAAGTGTCGATCCATCAAGATTAAATGAATAGCCTGTAGGAATAACAAAGCTGGTTATTGATTTTGGAGCACCATAAGCTTCCATCTTTTCAATAATCTTCGGTAATGCTGTTTCAGAACTAGCAGTTGAAAATGCAATTACCAACTCTTCTTTTAAAATTTTCAACAATGTAAAAATATTAAAGCGACAAAGTTTACAAACGAGACCAAGTATCACTAATGTGAAAATAATCATTGCCGAATACACAGTCAAAATTAATTTTAATAAAGGCAGTAAGGATTCAAAACCATATTTAGCAACAGTTACTGTAATAAGTGAAAAGACACCAATTGGTGCATAACGCATAATCATGTTAGTTACTTTAAACATGGTATCGGAAATCACTTTTAAGAAGAAAAGAAATGGTTCACGTTGTTTATCTGGTAAAGACATTAGCCCTAAACCGAAAAAGACACAGAAAAAGATAACCGGTAAAATTGCACCATCAGTCATTGCTTTAAAAATATTTGCAGGAATCATATCAAGAATCATAACAATTAAACCATGCGGTTTTCCGCTCAATTCCTCGGCTGCTTTGGCATATTTACTAACATCTGTGGTTGCAAGAGTAGATGAATCAATGCCTGCTCCCGGTGAAAAAATATTTCCCCAGCAAATACCTAACAAAATCGCAATAGTTGTAATAATCTCAAAATAAAGTATTGTTTTAAATCCTAATGTACCTAATCGTTTCGAGCCACCAATACCCGCAATACCTAGTGTTAATGTGCTGAGTATAATAGGTAATACAATCATTTTAATTAAACGAATAAAAATATCACCCGCTGGTTGGAAAATATTGACTATCGAAAACTGATAATAAGAATGTAGAGGATGAGATGGCACAGAAAGCTCAAATAAATAAGCCCCCATCGCAACGCCTAAAACCAAAGCAATTAAAATTTGCCATGCAAGATTTGTTAATATTTTTTTTGTAAAAAACGTCATCTAATACTATTCCTTTTCGAAATTATTCTAAATAAAAAAGGATTAGTTACATTAACTAATCCTTTTTTATAATTAAAAATTATTCTTCGGTCCCCTGCACCAAATCACTCCGCTCTCCACATTGCGATAATAATTCGGATTCATTATCATCCTCTGTTTCAGCGATTCGCTGTAACCCCACTACTTTTTCGGTTTCAGCTGTTCGAATAAGCATAACCCCTTGAGTATTACGACCAACAATACTAACTTCTGAAACTCGAGTACGAACAAGCGTTCCTGCATCTGTAATTAACATGATTTCATCTGTTTCATCAACTTGAACTGCCCCAACCACAGCTCCATTACGCTCACTCACTTTTATAGAAATAACACCTTTAGTTGCTCGTGATTTCGTTGGGTACAATTCTTGCTGTGTACGTTTACCATAACCGTTTTGGGTTGCGGTTAAGATTGCTCCACTTCCACGTGGTACTATCAAAGACACCACTTTGTCATCATTATCAAGTTTTATACCTTTAACACCCGCAGCAGTTCGCCCCATACAACGAACTTTATTCGCAGGGAATCGAACAACTTTACCGTTAGCTGAGAATAACATAATATCTTCAGTAGTTGAAAATTGTGAAACTTCATTATCTTCAGTATCAACATCTTCTATCACGATATCATCATTCATTTCTTCATCATCAGTCATAGCTGAAGGATCATTACGAGTCAAATCAACTCCGATCAATTCATCATCATCACGCAAATTAATCGCAATAATGCCGCCACTTCGTGGACGGCTAAATTCAATTAAAGAAGTTTTCTTAACTGTACCTTGTGCGGTAGCCATAAATACACAATGTTCATCATCAAATTCTCTAACTGGCAAAATTGCAGTAATACGTTCATTTTCTTCCAACGGTAATAAGTTTATTATTGGACGACCACGAGAGCCACGGCTAGCTTCAGGTAATTGATAAACCTTCATCCAATATAATCGACCACGACTTGAGAAACAAAGAATCGTATCATGGGTATTAGCAACTAATAATTTTTCGACAAAGTCTTCTTCTTTAATTTTAGTTGCAGATTTACCTTTACCACCACGACGTTGAGCTTCATAATCTGAAAGCGGTTGATATTTTACATAACCTTGATGCGAAAGAGTAACAACGACATCTTCTTGGGCAATAAGATCTTCAATATTAATATCTGCACTGCTTGCGGTAATTTCGGTTCGTCTTGCATCTTGGAACTGGTCACGAATAGCTTCAAGTTCTTCTCGAATCACTTCCATTAAACGCTCTGAACTTGCTAAAATATGCAATAACTCACCAATTTGAACTAATAAATCTTTATATTCATCAAGAATTTTTTCATGTTCAAGTCCTGTTAGCCTATGTAAGCGAAGATCTAAGATCGCTTGAGCTTGTGCATCTGATAGGTAATAGTGTCCATCATGAATACCAAATTCTGGCGCTAAGTCTTCTGGTCTAGCTGCATCATCACCTGCTTTTTCCAACATTGATGCAACATTTCCAAGTTGCCAAGCTTGAGCCAGTAATTTAGCTTTTGCTTCACCTGGTGTTGCAGCTGCACGAATTAATTCAATAACAGGATCAATATTAGCAAGTGCAATTGCCAAACCTTCTAACACATGAGCACGTTCACGTGCTTTACGTAGTTCATAAATAGTTCGGCGAGTAACTACTTCACGGCGATGAAGTACAAAAGCTTCAATCATTTCACGCAAGTTTAATAGTTTGGGTTGACCTTTATGTAAAGCCACCATATTGATACCGAATGAAACTTGCAATTGAGTCAACGAAAAAAGGTTATTTAAAACAACTTCACCAACCGCATCACGTTTTATTTCAATAACGATACGCATACCATCTTTATCAGATTCATCGCGTAATGCCGAAATACCTTCTATTTTTTTATCCTTAACTAATTCGGCTATTTTTTCGATCAATTTTTTCTTGTTAACTTGATACGGGATTTCATTAACAATGATTGTTTCTCGTCCTGAATGGTCATCAACTTCAATAGTTGCTTTAGAACGAATATAGATAATACCACGACCAGTACGATAAGCATTCTCAATGCCTTTTCGGCCATTAATCAATGCTGCTGTTGGAAAATCAGGCCCATGGATATACTCCATTAAACCATCAACCGAAATATTTTCGTCTTCAATAAAAGCCAAGCAGCCATTAATGACTTCAGATAAATTGTGAGGAGGGATGTTAGTCGCCATACCAACAGCAATTCCTGATGCTCCATTAATTAATAAGTTAGGAATTCGCGTTGGTAACACATCTGGAATCATTTCTGAACCATCATAGTTAGGTGAAAAATCAACTGTTTCTTTATCAAGATCAGTCAATAATGCCCCTGCAAACTTTTGCATACGAATTTCGGTATAACGCATTGCAGCAGCTGAATCACCATCAACAGAACCGAAGTTACCTTGACCATCAACTAACATATAGCGCAATGAAAATGGTTGAGCCATACGTACAATTGTGTCATAAACCGCCGAGTCACCATGTGGATGATATTTACCGATTACATCCCCAACAACACGAGCAGACTTTCGATAAGGTTTATTCCAATCATATCCCGCTTCATGCATAGCAAATAAAACTCGCCTGTGAACAGGCTTTAAACCATCACGGACATCAGGTAAAGCACGCCCAACAATGACAGACATTGCATAATCAAGATAAGAGGATTTTAACTCATCTTCAATATTAACGGGGGTTATTTCTTTGGCTAGTTCGGTCATAACACCATGTTCTCTTATTAATTTAACTCATCAAAACAGTATATAATTATAGCATAAAAATCGCTATTAATGCAGAACTAAACTGTTTTTATTTCAACTTATTCGCTATGAATAAACAACGTATTTTCAATTAATTGGCATAAGCAATTTAAAATCATGGCGTGCATTTCGTAAGCCATCACTTTTTTATAAGATGGAACTCTTATTTCAATGTCATTTTGCCCAAGTAAACCAATAACTTCACCGCCATCAAAAGCAGTTAATGCAACGATTTTCATATCCTTAATTACCGCTTCTTGAACAGCACGAATGATGGCTCGGCTATTTCCTTGGCAAGTTGCTATAATTAAGACATCACTTTGTTGACCTAATGCTTGAATTTGACGCGCATAAATTTCTTCATGATTAGCTATAGCACTTAACAAAACATTGTCCGAGACTAAAGCTATTGCTGGAATACTTGGTCTTTCGATATTAATACTGGTGATTAAACGTGAAGTAAAGCTTTGTACATTAGCAGCAGATGAACCATTACCACAGCTCATAATCTTATTACCGTTAAGTAAACTCTCAACAATAATATTTGCTGCTTTTTCAATAGAGTAACCGAGCGATTCAGCCATCACAATTTGAGTTTGAATACTTTCAGTAAAATAATTTTTAATTAAATCTTGCACGCCTTTTCACCTAAAAATTAAAATGCATTAATAATCCACTTTTGACTTTTACCTGTAATAGCAAAAACATCAAATCTAAACTCTGTATCCTCAATATTTAAATTTTGTTCGATCATCCACTGTTGAGCAGCCTGCTTGATTTTATGTTGTTTATTTAGTGTCACAGTCATTTCAGCATCACCAAAATTTGCATTTTTTCGATAACGCACTTCAATAAAAACAAGGCATTTGTTATCTAACATAATTAAATCGAGTTCACCAAAGCGAAATTGGATATTATGAGCAAGAAGTATAAGTCCCTGTTTAAGTAGATATTGGCAAGCAATATTTTCATAATGCTCGCCGATTTGTTTTTTATTCGCTTTTTGAATCAGATTTGGCTTCACCATAAGTATATTGCTGCCAAGAAAGCGAGCGAGTCACTTCACATTGAGCACTTGTTGATAGTTTTCCTGTCATACCATCTAAAAAATTAGGTTGATATGAATTAAGCTGATTGAACCGATTAGCGAGTCTCCACGCATCAATTCCCATTGCATACAAGCGCATTAATGAATAGTCTTTCTGAATATTGTTAGGTATGTTTGTATTCACATTATCCTTTTGCTCCATAATCATAGGAATTTCTGCATATTCAGTTTTATTCATATCATAATTAAAATCTTTAGAAGAATTGGCTATATGACTTTTTGAACTTGTATAGAGCATGACTGCTGATGAATTGCCAATAGTTTTATTTGCCCCCATATCAAGCATTGGTTTTATCAATGTTAACTCATCATATGAAGAATAAACATAAATAGCATCAAATCCCGCAGATATTTCCACTGATGGCATATCATTAATCAATATAGGATTACCGGTAAGAGTAATACCGATATTACGATTCATATTGGCGCTTAATGTTGTAGTGTTTCCAAAATATTGCACGTAAGCTTGTGAATTATTCGCCGATAATTGCGACCACTGTGCTGCAAAACTTTGTGCAACACGTTGTCCTAAATCAGTTTGCGGCACTAATAATAACGGTTTTACTCTATTTTGAGAATAAATATGGTTTGCCGCATCTTTTGCTTCATCTTCAGGAGATAATGCAAAAAAACACATTTTATTAACAGAGGTAGTCTCATTATCAACTTTATTTAAAGCTAAAATAGGAATAGCGGGAGCTAGCTCTTTTATTTTAGCCACTTCATCTTTTAATAGAGGCCCTACAACTAATTCAACATTATCTTCCTGGGCTTGCTGGATTAAAGTATCCATGGATGCACTAGTTGTATCAAGTACAATCACATTTTGTTGTGGTTCTTGTGGAAAAATTTTTATAGCATTCATATAACCTTGGCGAATAGTTTCACCAAATATACGTGAAGAACCATTTAATGGTAACAATAAAGCAACTTTTTTTGCATTAGCATCAACAGAAAGTGTTTGTTCACCAGTCAATATCGAAATAATCTCTTTAGCTGGATGATCTGGATATTGTGTAGCCCAGTTGTTGACAGCTTGTTTCAATAACTGTTTTTGATTTTCAGATTTTGTTGCAATAGTGTCTGGAGTATCATCATCTTGTGAAACAATTGCTTGGTTATTATTTTGATAAGTATAAGCTAAGTCAACCCAGCCTTGTAGTGTTGTTTCATTTTCACCGACTAAAACTTTGCTGATTTTATCAGATTTTAACTTACGGAAAAAATTCCATGTATTATTTAATAATTGCCTTTTTTCGACTTCTGTTACATATTTTTCTAATTGAAGATAATCGTGAGCTTGAGCATTAATATCCTTACTGTTTATATCCAAACCTAATTTAATCGTATAATAACGATATAGCTGTGAGTTATTCAAATCTGAAATAGCGAATTTATTAAGGTCAAATGATTGTCTTTTTTTTACAGCAATTTCACCTTCTGACAATAACTTTTCTTTTTGCTGCTCAGTATTAAGATTAAGAGGCAAATTTGATAATAGTACATTGGCTTGAGAAAATTTATTTTCTTTTATCAAAGCTCGAATAGCTAATAATTGCCAATTAACTTTAGTAGAACCAGTGCTATTATCTGCTTGTGACAAATAGTAATTAGAGTTTTGATGCTCATCAAAGTTAAAGGATTTCTTTGATATTTCTAAAGCACATCCCACCAAAATCGCAAACAATGGCATTATTAACATAGCACAAAAAGAGCGTTTTAAATTCATACCTATTCTCTTGTAAGTTGTTATCCCCAAATTCGTTGCACATGAACGGTCACTTCTTCTCGATCATGATAAAGCTGTTTAGCCTGAATTTGTACATTAATGTTTTTATTATTTAGTTCGTTGTTTAGTAATTGTAAACTTTGTTTTACTTCTTCATAACGTTTTTTCATTGGTAATTTGAGATTAAAAATAGTCTCTCTACACCAACCATTAATTAGCCATTTGGCTATTAATTCTGTTACTTTTGCCGGCTTTTCAACCATATCACAAACCAACCAGTAAATATTATGCTTTTTAGGTACAAATTTGAAGCCATCTTCACGATAATGTTTAACTTGTCCTGTTTCCATCAGTTTCTCATTCATCGGTCCATTATCAATGGCATAAACCATCATGCTTCTTTTTACTAGCTGATAAGTCCAACCTCCAGGACAAGCTCCCAAGTCAACCGCATTCAAACCACCTTTTAATCGTTCATCCCATTCTTCATAAGGAATAAAAATATGAAAGGCTTCTTCTAATTTTAACGTAGAACGGCTTGGTGCATCGGTTGGAAATTTTAGCCTTGGAATCCCCATATAAAAAGGTGAATTATTTTGACTCAGTGAATAACCAACATAACAACTATTGCTATTGATAAAAAATAAGTGAATAACAGGTCTTGATGGGTTTTCAGCTTTTAATAAAATACATTTACTTCGTAATGCCTGGCGAAGAGGAACTGTAAATTTACGACAAAAACCGGAAAGTGCCTTGCCATCATTAGTATCGGCAACTTCTACACGCAGATCCCCAGCTTTATCTATAATGCCAGATAATGCATCAATAATGGGAGAGATACGATCATTATTCGGCAAATCTGTTAATAAATCACCCGATACAAACATTTGTCTCGCAAAAATTAATGTACGAAAAGCCAATTTTTTTATTAATAATTGCGCACCTCCATCTTGATAGCATTCAAAAACAACATAACCACTGTTTTCTTTAACTTTAGCAAAGCCATATATTTCTCTTTGCACGGCCCTATCTGTGATTTCAGCAGCACACTCTTTTTCAAACCCACAACGACAATATAAAACGATCTTATTTAATTTTTGCATAATTGTATATTAAATTTATTAAACCACCATAATAAGCAACAATCACATCAATCAGATTGAACATTATCGGTATATAAAGGTGCTTCCCCTTTTGGACGAGTTTTAAATCGTCGATGTAACCACATATATTGTTCAGGTGCTTTTAAAATTTCTTGTTCAATAGCTTTATTCATAAAAGTAGCAGCACGTACGTCATCATCTATTGGATAGCCTTTAAGCTCGGAAGTCACATAAACTGTGTAATGTCCACTTTTTTCACGCTTAGGTGTGAATGGGATAATAGCAGGCTGACCTAATTTAACTAATATGCGTGTACCAACGGTTGTTGCTGCTTTTTCTACTGAAAATAGAGGCGCAAATACACTATTTTTAGGGCCATAATCATGATCCGGCGCATACCAAAGCAATTCACCATTTTTTAGTGCTCGGATCATACCCTTTGTATTATGACGGTCTAACATATATTTGTTTGACTTAAGTCGACCTTTAAGCTGAACATAATCCATTACGGGATTATCATTTGGTCGATAAACACCCACACCTGGATGGCTCATTCCTAAAATACGTGCACCTAATTCTAATGTTAAAAAATGAATACCTATGAGCAGAACGCCTTGACCTGATTGTTGCACCTTTTTAATATGAAAGTCGCCAACAATAGAAACGCGCTTGGCAAGCCGTTTATCTGACCAAAACCAAGCCATACCTGTCTCAAAAATAGCCAAACCGGTCGAAATAAAATTTTCACGTAACATCTGGTCACGTTCTTGTTGTGTTTTTTCAGGAAAACAAAGTTTAAGGTTTTGGCTCGCCGTTTCTTTTCGTTTGCCAATTAATTTCATTGAAAGTAAACCTAATCCTTTCCCCAATTGATAAATAATTGGATATGGAAACAGTAGAATTAAATACAAAATACCGATACCAAACCATGTTAACCAATAACGAGGGTGCAGTAAGCATTTAGTAAAGATAGGGCGAATTTCTTGATTTTGACTCATATTAAGATCAAGTTATTGTTAATAATAAAGTTGATTATTATATACCATATCCTGATTTTAGGGGCAGAAAAATCAACAAGGTTAACTTACAACTTTATATTATCATTCAGTAACAAAAGTTAGAATCGATTTATATTTAAAGTAGAAGATCATAGCGAATAATGAGAATTACTCATTATGATCAGTTCTTAGCACTTCCTACTTTTATACTAAAATACATATTTTCCCGAAACTTTTCACAAAAGATCAAACAGCAACAGGGGCTTTGATTGCAGGATGCGGATCATAACCAACAATTTCAAAATCTTCAAATACATAATCAAAAATTGTTGAAGGTTTACGTTTAATTACTAATTTGGGTAATGCTCTTGGCTCACGACTTAATTGTAAATGGGTTTGTTGCATATGATTAGAGTAAAGATGTGTGTCCCCTCCAGTCCAAACAAAATCACCTACTTGCAATTCACATTGCTGTGCAATCATGTGAACTAACAATGAATAGCTAGCGATATTAAATGGTAGTCCTAAAAATACGTCACAAGAACGCTGATAAAGCTGGCAAGAAAGTTTACCATCTGTAACATAAAATTGGAAAAAAGCATGACATGGGGCTAAAGCCATTTGATCTAATTCCCCAACATTCCAGGCAGAAATAATCATGCGTCTAGAATCAGGATCAATTTTAATTTGTTCAATTAATTGTGAAATTTGATCTATTTTACGACCATCAGCTGTACCCCATGCTCGCCATTGTTTACCATAAATAGGACCTAAATCACCATTAGCATCAGCCCATTCATCCCAAATTGTGACTTTGTTGTCTTTTAGATACTTGATATTCGTATCGCCTTTTAGAAACCAAAGCAACTCATGGATAATTGAACGTAAATGGCATTTTTTAGTTGTAATAAGAGGAAAACCTTCTTGCAAATTAAATCGCATTTGATGACCAAAAATAGATAATGTACCGGTACCAGTTCGATCTGATTTAAGTGTACCTTCATCTAAAATTTTTTGCATTAACTCTAAATATTGTTTCATCGTGCTTTTGCCTTCTTGTCAAACCTATACGCAAATAAAAAAATTAAAATACCACCAATAATCATCGGTAAACATAAAATTTGTCCCATACTGATAATATTTAAAAATAAACCTAGTTGTTCGTCAGGTTGTCTAAAAAACTCTATAACAAATCTAAATAAACCATAGCAAAGTAAAAATAACCCAGATACAGCACCTGTAGGCCTTGGTTTTAGAATAAAAATATTTAATATTACAAATAGTATAATTCCTTCAAATGCCATTTCATAAAGTTGTGACGGATGTCTTGGTAAAATACCGTTTAATTGAGAGTAAAGTGAAAACCATTCAGGATGAGACTGAACAAACATAAAATCAGCATGCGATGATGTTGGAAATAACATACCAATAGACGAATTAGTTACTCTTCCCCAAAGTTCTCCATTAATAAAATTACCAAATCGCCCAAACATTAAGCCTATTGGGACAAGAGGAGCAACAAAATCACCTACTTGCATAAAAGTTTTCTTTGTCTTCTTAGCAAAAATAGCAATAACACAAATAGCGCCAATCAAACCGCCGTGGAAAGACATACCTCCTTCCCAAACTTTAAATAAAATTACAGGATCTTTAATAAACGTATCAAAGTTATAGAAGAAGACATAGCCTAATCTACCGCCAATAAATAGCCCCAAAAACCCCCAAAATAATAAATTTTCAACCTCTTGTGGCGTCCATTTACTATTTGGTTTATTTGCTCGACGCTTAGCTAAGTAAAGAGCACCCAGGACGCCAAATAAATACATTGCTCCATACCAATGGAGTGATATAGGGCCAATAGAGAAAGCTATTGGATCAAAATCAGGAAATCGCAAATATTGATTCATTTTTTAATACGCTTTTTATTTTTTCGTTTATGTATAAAGAAATTAAATTTTTTCTTTTTAGGAATACTAATAATTGGTGCATCTAATTCGGTCTGTATAGCAAAAACAGAGGAAGAAAATTCTTTCATTGCTTTTCTATAAACGTCTCTTTTAAAAGCAATAACCTGTCGAATAGGATACCAATAATTAACCCATTTCCAATCATCAAATTCAGGAGTAGAAGATGCATTGAGATTAACTACTGATGGATCTGATATTAATTCTAATAAGAACCATTTTTGCTTTTGTCCAATACAAACTGGTTGGTTTTCCCAACGGATCATCCTTTTAGGTAACCTATATCGCAACCAACCATTAGTAACGGATAAAATTTTTACATCTTTTGATAATAAACCAACTTCTTCATTTAATTCACGAAACATTGCCTGCTCAGGCGTTTCGTTTTGTTTTATTCCGCCCTGAGGAAACTGCCAAGAATTTTGCCCATAACGACGAGCCCAAAGTACTTGACCATACCTGTTACAAATAACTATTCCTACGTTTGGACGGTAGCCATCATTATCGATCACTGACTACCTCAAGAAATCTATTTTTATATAGTTAAATTGTTTCATACATGGAGCAATAAATAAATAGAAAAATGACTTAATTGAGCAAATATGCTTTCTCATATAGGTTATTTTTTCAATAATTTAATAATTGTAACAGTATTAATTATAGCAAATGTTACTTCAATAGCTATGCTGCCTAAAGATCCTATCCACAAGGCTATAAATAATCCATAAAACACTACTTAACAATATAATCAATCGCCTATTTTGCTGTTGTAAACGGAACAGTACAATAGTCACCAATATAGTACCTAAAATTGAAAATAATGAATAAATTACATCCAATCAGGTGTGGTAAGAAAATAAAATATCCGCATTAAAGCAATAAAAGAAAATATCGCAAACATATTTTTAGTAAGCAGAAGCAATATTTCTAAATATATTTACAATATTCAGTACTGCTGCAGGATATGATTCTGGCCCCAATAAATAAAAGTGAAGAGTTATAATGAACATTAACAATGGCCAATTACCATCTAAAAGCATTATCATTACGTTGTAAAAAAGTAATAATGCCTACAAAATAACCTAACATACCCATTAATTGTAGAATTGTCGTATATTTTTCAACAAAATTTACACTAGCAGACTCATATAAAAATTTCAGACTATCCATAAAGCAAAAAAGCCCAGCATGACTGCTGGGCTCTCTCTAATTTAAAAGTCTGGCGGCACCCTACTCTCACATGGGTAATACCCACACTACCATCGGCACTACGGCGTTTCACTTCTGAGTTCGGCATGGGGTCAGGTGGGACCACCGCGCTATTACCGCCAGACA
>NZ_JBXSQG010000009.1:0-109199 GCF_057063545.1 Gilliamella sp. X-23 | reverse complement strand
CATTTACACAAGGGAATGAGGAAGATATACCACACTTCGCGTTAGTTAAATCCTTAATCTGTGACAATTGGTAACCTAAACTTCTACACCAAGATGCTTGGTTAGACTGTGTATCCTCTTTATCACCCCGATTGACGAACCACTGCCTCAACACAAATCCATACCGAACCTCATTACCACTACTATCCCTACCCACCAACTCAAAGGTCTGTGGCAAAGATGGCAACGGAGTAAGCGGACTAGGATTACTTGAGTTTATTTGAGTACTAGTTGCCCTAGGACCGCTTAATGTTACCTTCGTCCCACTTGGCGCCCAGTTGACTGTAGCTGTTATTCCACCACGAGAAACAGGAGACCACGTAAACCGACTTCCATCTATTCCTTCTGGTATCTCTAACTCAAAATACAACCCATCTGCCCCCGTTGTTGGGAAATTTTGGTCGTAAGATGATGAATCATCTGACTGAGTTAAAAAACCCTTATGAAAATCCCATATGTTAGCTGGGCCGGCGGAATCGGCTGAGCCATAAGAAGTAACCGGCCTTGCGTAATTCACAAAGTAACAAAGACCAGAACTATTGTCATACGGGTTGATATAATATATCACCGTCTGACTGCTAAAATCAGTCCTATTAGGAACCCCGTACCGTGTTTGTAAATATCCCGCTGAACTTCTTAAGGTTACCCTATAAGGACCCTTACATTTATCTAATGCATCACTACGACTTACTGCATTACCATTATTATCCGTAAATGATACCGATATATTCCCCGATGCGGTAACTCCATTTGTACCCTGACCATCACCATCATCATCACGCCAATAATTATACCTAGTGACCAAATCACTTATACTCACTGAATTCACTGATGATGGGATTAACATATCTATATCTCCCAGAGTATTCCCTGCATAAGGCAATCTTATTGGATTTGATACACTTGATATATTCGTAGACGGCATGATGACTTGGCCATCCTGCAACTTAATAGCCAACAAACTATCCGTTGAAGTAGCCCTTGTTTGGCCACCATCAAACGTTAAATACGGCGCACTACCCTCAATATACCTTGATGTAGACGCCGTTAATGCCATAGAGTACTGTGTATAAGGCAACAAAAACAATGGCACGAAGAACAACAATGATTTAGTTAATCTAAATAATCTAAGTAAGTTTGATAATTTAGATAGAAAAGATAAGCACCTCGATCTCGGTGATAAAAATAAGAATTGAGTCTGATTTAAACTACAGTAAAATTGAAAAAGATTTAGGGCGTAGGTTTGGCCGGTCAGCTGCCAGTTACCAATTGCCAAATAATGGTAGCGCATCTCAGTTATCATGTCAAGTAATCTTTTGTTTTATTTGGTTTTTTACAGTTAACCGCTCAACTAATGAGCATTCCCTTGCTTTAAAGCCGCTTAAATTATAATCGGCTGATTGATAATGGCCACTTTTTTTTGTTAAAATTTTGTAAATTTTTGTTAACGATGAGGTTGAACTATTATTGGTCGGTTTTGGGAAATGGTTTTGGTGGTGTTTTTTTGAATAAAAAAACATCAAAACAAAAAAATTAATAAAATCAATATATTTACCGACCTGTTTTAGTGAAAAATAAGCTTTTTTATTTCGGTGAATGGAATGGATTAGGGTTAGTGGTTTCGGGCGTTTTGACCTTTGGTGTATAAAATAACTATAATGACCACGCCCGAAACCTTTCCGTACTATAAATAGACCGCGAATTTAAACCGCCACAGCGTAATCACTAAGATTTTCAACCACGCTTTCAGCGTTGGCGGCGGGGGGAACGGCGCGATTGTAGCTTCACCTCAACAACGCAACCCTAAGGGATAGCCCCAAACTTACGCGGGGGCTTTATTCTTTGTTAGGTTATCCTCTATTTGCATCATCCCCCCCCCGCGGTCCAAGGCCTAAGAAATAAAAACTAAGGTGTGGAACAAAGACCATAAAAGCTGTCGCTGGCACTGAAACCGTTAATGTCGCCGAGGTCCCAAGCGACAGTGAAGCTATAACGACTTGATGCGTCACTTGTCCAATAGATGTTGTCGACAAAGCCCGCATCAGCGTAGTGGTAAAGGATGCCCCACTCCGTGAAAAAACCTGCACCTATGTGACGCTTGTAATGATTATTACTAGACGACGGCGTGGCACCTACTGCGCCTCGACACCAAAATCCTGAATGCCAACCAGAACAAACCGCATTAGTTAAATCCTTAACCTCTGGCGCACGATAACCCAAACGACTACACCAAGATATTTGGTCAGACTGACTAGCGTTTTTATTACCCCGATGGATGAACCACTGCTTTAACACAAATCCATATTTAACCACCACATTATTCCTACTATCCCTACCGACTAATTCAAACGTCTGTGGCAAAGGCAACGGAGTAAGCGGACTAGGATTATCTGACCCTATCAGAGTACTATCAGCACTAGGACCACTTAACTTAACACGTGCGACAACTTTTCCTCTATCAGCACCAGAAATCCATCTATCGCTAGGTGTAACACTTGTCACTGTAGCCGTTACTCCACCACGAGTGACCGGAGACCACGTCAACTGACTTACATCGACTCCACCTATGTCTAAATCAAAATACAATCCATCAGCACCTGTAGTTGGAAAGTTTCGGTCGTAAGATGATGAATCATTTGACTGAGTTAAAAAACCCTTTGTACGAGACCATATGTTAGATAGGCCGGTGAAATCGTCTGTGCCATATTTAAGATTCGGCCTTGCGTAACAAGCAACAGGACTACCATACGGATTGATATAATATGTCACCGTCTGACCGCTAAAATTAGTCCTATTAGGAACCCCGTACCGCGTTTGTAAATAACCATCAGTACTACTTAACATTACCCTATAAGGAGCATTACACATATCCAATACATCACTACGATTAACAGTATTCCCATCCTTATCCGTAAACCATACCGATATACTCCCTGATACACCATTTGCAGCCAGCTCATCTCCATCATCATCACGCCAATAATTATACCTAGTGACTAAATCATTTAAACTCACCCAACTCTCCGATGACGGAACCAATGTCTCTATATCACCCAAAGTACTACCTACATAAGGCAAAACTATTGGAGTTATTGAGCTTGATAGATTGGTTGACGGTGTGAACCTTGTGCCATCCCGCAACTTAATAAACAAGAAGTCATCCGTTGAGGTTGTCCTTGTCCGACCACCGTCAAACGTTAAATATGGCGCACTACCCTCAATATACCTTGATGTAGATGCCGTTAATGCCATAGAACTCTGTGTATATGACAACAAAAACAATGGCACGAAGAACAACCATAATTTAGTTAATCTAAATAATCTAAGTAAGTTTGGTAGTTTAGATAGACAAGGTAAGTGCCTCGGCCTTGTAGATAGCCCTGCCGATAAACTCGGCGAGTTCGCTAAGCTCGATAACTTCGGTGATAAAAATAAGAATTGAGTCTGATTTCGACTACAGTGAAATTGAAAAAGATTTAGAGCATAGGTTTGGCCGGCCAGTTGCCAGTTGCCAGTTGCCAGTTGCCAGTTGCCAGTTGCCAGTTGCCAGTTGCCAGTTGCCAAATAATGGTAGCGCATCTCAGTTATCATGTCAAGTAATCTTTTGTTTTATTTATATTTTTTACAATTAACCGCTCAACTAATGAGCATTCCCTTGCTTTAAAGCCGCTTAAATTATAATCGGCTGATTAATAATGGCTACTTTTTTTTGTTAAAATTTTGTAAATTTTTGTTAATGGTGAGATTGAGCTATTATTGGTCTGTTTTGGGAAATGGTTTTGGTGGTGTTTTTTGAATAAAAAATACCAAAACAAAAACATTAATAAAATCAATATATTTTCCGATCTGTTTTGGTGAAAAATAAGTTTTTTTATTTCGGTGAATGGAATGGATTGGGGTTAGTGGTTTCGGGCGTTTTAACCTTTGGTGTATAAAATAACTATAGTGACCACACCCGAAACCTTTCCGTACTATAAATAGACCACGAATTTAAACCGCCACAGCGTAATCACTAAGATTTCCAACCACGCTTTCAGCGTGGGCGGCGGGGGGGCGGCACGATTGTGGCTTCGCAGCAACAGCGCAGCCCTAAGGGGAAATGCCCCAACTTACGCGGGGCTTTATTCTTTGATAGATTATCCTCTATTTGTACCATAACCGCCCCCGCAACCCAAAGATTAAGGACTAAGATATAAAAGCTAAGGTGTGGTACAAACAGCATAGTAGTCGTCGAGGTAGTTATGGGTGCCGATGAAGCCGTAGTACGAGTCGACACCGAAGTATTTGCCATCTATTACGTCACTCGTCCAGTAGTAGTCGTTGACGATGCCAGCACCAGGGTAGGGGTACATGCAGCCCCACTCCGTGAAAAACCCAGCACCTATGTGACGCTGGTAATAATTACCAGATGAACGAGGAGTTGCGCCAGAAATAGGAAAAGGACTAGTTCTGACTGAATTGGTTAAATCACTTACCCTAGCAAGACGATAACCTAAACGACTACACCAAGATATTTGATGAGACGGTTGAGACTGTTCATAACCCCGATGGACGAACCACTGCTTTAACACAAATCCATACTTCACCTCATTACCACGGCTATCCCTACCCACCAACTCAAAGGTCTGCGGCAAAGATGGTACAGTTAAAGGACTAGGATTTGTTGAACTTATCTGAGAACTATCAGCCCTAGGACCTCTTAACGTTACCCGTGTTACATATTTTGATTTATCAGTAATCCATTCATCTTCGTATGCACCTCGGTTTGGCAGCCTCCAACTCACCGTTGCTCTTATACTACCATTCGTGACAACAGACCACGTCAACTGACTTGCATCAACCCCACCTATATCTAAATCAAAATACAACCCATCAGCACCCGTTGTCGGAAAGTTTCGATCGTAAGATGATGAACTCATTGACTGAACTAAAAAACCCTTAACAGGACTCCATATGTTGGCAGGACCTGCATAGCGAGGCCTATCATGAGGAATGATAGGGTTATTATTAGGAACGATAGTAGTACCACCATATAACAAATTCGGCTGTGCGTAACAAACACGAGGAACACCGTCATACGGATTAATATAATAATCCACCGTAGCCCCACTAAAACTACTACTCCTTGGCACCCCATACTGAGTAGTTAAACTTCCTTCTGTACTTACTAACCTTACCCTATAAGGAGCATTACATATATCCAATGCATCACTACGATTAACAGTATTGCCATCCTTATCCGTAAACGATACCGATATATTCCCCGATGAGGTAACACCACTTGTACCCTGTCCATCTCCATCATCATCTCCCCAATTACCCTGAACAACCAAATCATTTATACTAATTGAACTCTGTGACGACGGAACGACCATTTCTATATGACCTAAGTTACTCCCCACATACGGCAATATTATTGGATTTGCTGAACTTGATGGATTAGTTGATGGCGTAATAACTCGACCATCCTGTAACCTAATAGACAACAAACTGTCTGTGTCTGTTACCTTTGTCCGACCCCCATCAAAGGTTAAATATGGAGGAGTACCCTCAATATACTTTGATGTATATGTCGTTAATGCCATAGAGCCCTGTGTATATGATAATAAGAACAATGCCACGAAGAACAATGCGGATGTTGATAATAACGAGAATTTAGATAACAATTTGGAAATCGGCGATAGCCTTACCGATAAACTCGACGAGTTCAATAAGCTCGATAACTGCAACTTTGATACCCCAAAAGATACACCGAGTAATTACAATGCATAACAACCTACCTTTTAAATAAATTTTTTATGGGAATTTCAGGATTGTTACTTAACAATAAGGACTTTTGTCCGGACGAAAGATTGTATTCTGCCACAAAATAAAGAACAGCTTATTTTTGTAAAATTTTGTTAAGCGCATAAGGTTGAGCTTTGGTGGTGTGTTTTGGGGAATGGTTTTAGTGATGTTTTTTGAATAAAAAACCAAATAAAATTTAATAAAATTAATGCCTTTTTAACCGATTTTTTGGTGATTGAATAGTTGTTATTAAAGTGCTCTATTCGTGGTTTTGTTGATTTGCTATATGCTGGCGCTTTGTTTAGGCTGTGTAAGTGATTGATTTAGCTTAAAAACATCAAAATAAAAACTTGAATAAAATCAATACCTTTTCTGACCACTTTTTGGATGATTAAATGGCAATTATTAAGGCGTTTTGTCCATAGTTTGACCTATTGTTAGAAAGCGGCACTTTGTCTAGATTGTATAAGCGATTAATTTTTCATTAAAATAATAAAAAATACCATTAAATTAATGCCATAAATATTTTCTATTGGTGGTTTTCTTTTCTTACTCTATTTATATTTTTATACAAACGTTACTTCCTTGCATAAATCTTTTTTTCTGAATCAGGAACCGGTTCGCCAACTTCCCTTGCAATTAATTCGAATTTGTTTTCGATGACATTTTTATAAAAGATATCAATAAACTGTTGAAAAGCTAGAAAGTTATCTTTGATTTCGGTGCTTGATGATGGCTTTTGTTCAATAGAAAAATCAAGTATTGTGTCTTTATCGCCAATATTTTCAATATTTAATTTGATACGGATACAATCCAATTTAATAGAGTCAAGAGTATGGATAAAGAAGATGTGAATTCGTTGCAGTGGGATTACCGTTGTTGGTCGTATTTCAGATGATAGGGTTAGGTTGTTTTCATCAATGCTGATTTGTAGGTTTTCTTGCTGTTTTTTTACTGTAAGATAAAAGCCTAATCGAAAAGCCGCCGCGGTGATTATGAGATACCCAACACAGATGCCTACTGTCACCATCCAATTTTTTGAAGTACAAGTTAATAGAAGATAAATAAAAATTGCTGTTGGTATGATAAACACAAATATAAGAAATAACATTTGGATAAAAGTGGAAAAGCCTTTATCTGCAGCGTGCACGGTAAATTTGTAGTTATGGTTCATTAGACCACCTAAATATTCTATCCTAATTTTTTTAATTATAAATTAAAGCAATTGTTTTTTATATAAAAAATTAAAGTTATTTTTATTTTCAGGCGGTTGTTATGGTGTTTATTTTAGTAGCATAAAAAAACCGACCATAAAGGCCGGTTTGTTGTTTGATGGTTAATTACTGTTTAGCTTCGATGTTGTCGCCAACTAAATCTAGATGAATGGTTTTACCCGGAACTAGTTTGCCAGACAGTATTTGCTGTGCCAATGGGTTTTCGATCTCTTGTTGGATCGCTCGTTTTAATGGTCTTGCCCCATAAATTGGGTCAAAGCCGACTTTAGCAAGTTGTTCCAACGCTGCATCCGAGATATCCAATTGGTAACCACGTTCATCTAAACGTTTTTCAACATGTGCTAATTGAATTTTTGCAATCGCTTTGATGTTTTCTTGACCGAGTGGGTGGAAGACCACTGTTTCGTCAATACGATTGATAAATTCTGGTCTAAAGTGTTTAGCAACAACTGTCATCACTAGCGCTTTCATTTCGTCATAACTTAGATCAACTTGACCTTGAATTAAGTCAGATCCTAAGTTTGATGTCATAATTATGACGGTATTACGAAAATCAACCGTGCGACCTTGGCCATCAGTTAAGCGTCCATCATCGAGAACTTGCAGTAAGATATTAAAGACATCTGGATGCGCTTTTTCGACTTCATCAAGTAAAATAACTGAATAAGGTCGACGTCTAACTGCTTCTGTCAAATATCCGCCTTCTTCATAACCAACATAACCCGGAGGTGCACCAATTAAGCGAGCAACAGAGTGTTTTTCCATAAACTCTGACATATCAATACGCACCATGGCATCTTCGCTATCAAACATAAAGTTAGCCAGTGATTTGCAAAGCTCGGTTTTACCTACCCCTGTTGGTCCTAAGAATAGGAACGATCCAATTGGTCTGTTTGGATCAGAAAGCCCAGCGCGGCTACGACGAATTGCATTAGCAACCGCTAATACCGCTTCATTTTGGCCAATGACACGTTTATGTAAAGCATCTTCCATATGTAATAGTTTGTCTTTTTCGCTCTCAAGCATTCTAGAAACCGGAATACCTGTCGCTTTAGATAGCACTTCGGCAATTTCGTTATCGGTCACTTTGTTACGCAATAACTTCATGGTTTTGCCTTCTAACTGAGTTGCTGAAGCCAGTTTCTTTTCGAGCTCTGGTATTTTGCCGTATTGTAATTCAGACATTTTGCTCAAGTCGCCAGCTCGACGTGCTTGCTCTATTTCAGTCCGCGCTTTTTCTAGCTCAGCTTTGATGCTTTGCGTGCCCGAAACAGCTGCTTTTTCTGATTTCCATTCTTCTTCAAGTGATGCATATTCCTTTTCTTTTTCAGAAAGTTCATCATTTAACATCTCAAGTCGTTTTTTACTGGCATCGTCAGACTCTTTTTTAAGCGCTTGTTGCTCAAGTTTAAGTTGAATGATGCGCCTTTCAAGTCGATCTAAAGATTCAGGTTTTGAATCCATTTGCATACGAATACTCGATGCGGCTTCGTCAATTAAGTCAATTGCTTTATCAGGCAACATACGATCAGAAATATAACGATGCGATAGCGTTGCCGCCGCCACAATTGCTGGATCGGTAATTTGTACATGATGATGCAGTTCATAACGTTCTTTTAATCCACGCAAAATGGCAATAGTATCTTCAACTGTTGGCTCGGCAACATAGACTTTTTGGAAACGACGCTCTAACGCCGGATCTTTTTCGATATACTGACGATATTCATCAAGTGTTGTTGCGCCCACGCAGTGCAATTCTCCACGCGCTAATGCAGGTTTTAGCATATTACCGGCATCCATTGCACCATCGCTTTTACCTGCACCAACCATGGTATGGATTTCGTCGATGAATAATATAATGCGACCTTCTTCTTTTGCTAAGTCTTTAAGCACGGCTTTTAATCGTTCTTCAAATTCACCACGATATTTAGCGCCGGCAATTAACGCACCCATGTCTAATGATAAAACACGTTTATTACGCAATCCTTCAGGTACTTCGCGGTTAACAATACGTTGAGCCAAACCTTCAACAATGGCGGTTTTACCCACACCTGGTTCACCAATTAATACCGGATTATTTTTAGTACGGCGTTGTAATACCTGAATTGTTCGGCGAATTTCTTCATCACGACCAATAACAGGATCAAGTTTACCTTGTTCTGCCCGTTGAGTTAAATCAATGGTATATTTTTTAAGAGCACCACGTTGATCTTCTGCATTAGGATCGTTCACGTTATCGCTACCTCTTACTTGATTGACTGCTTGGCTAAATTTGTCTTTATTGACACCCGATCTTTTAAGAATATCACTTAAGCTACCTTTGTCTTCTAAAGCAGCTAATATAAAGAGTTCTGATGATATATAACTATCGCCATTTTTTTGGGATAATTTGTCGCATAGATTTAATACGCGAATAAACTCTTGCGATGGCATAACATCCCCACCCACACCTTGAACTTGGGGTAATCGATCAATAGCTTGCGTTAATTCTTGTTGCAAAATAGCAATATTTGCACCAGCAGTAGTCAATAATGGTGTTATACTGCTACCTTCTTGATTAAGCATGGCTGATAGGACATGCACAGGCTCTATATATTGATTGTCTTTACCCAATGCAATAGACTGCGCACTAGCTAAAGCTTGTTGAAACTTGTTTGTTAATTTATCTAACCTCATAGTATTTATCTCCTGAGCAATAGATTTGGATTCAATGCTTAACACATTCAACCCATTTGCATGTGATCTAAATGTGTGTTGCAATCTAAATTTCAAGAGCAAATCCAGAATATTTTTTATAAAATTTATACAGCAAGATCAGCAAGTATTTAAAGCTTCACTAGCGTCAAAAATAAAGGTCACCGCAATTCAATCAATTACCACTCAATGTTGTTTTAAATAAAACTTGCAAGATGACAACTCAGCTTTTATCTATTATATTAGCGCCTTTATTTTGTTAGGTTCGCTAACCGTGGTTCGTAATCCATCCCACGTAAAAAAACTAGGAATATAAAATGTTTAAAATAGCTAAAGAGTTTCAATTTGACGCCTGTCATATGCTAGATGGGCACAATAAAAAGTGTCACAATCTGCACGGTCATACTTATCGTTTATTAGTCGAAATTAGCGGTGACCTTATCGATAATGGTTCAAGTCAAGACATGGTCATGGATTATGCTGATCTAAAAATGATTGTTAAACAGCATATTATTGATCCACTGGATCACGCTTATCTTTACAACCAAAATAACCCAAATGAGCGCCGTATCGCCACATTACTACAAGAAATGGAGCGCAAAATCTTTGCCTTTCCATGCCGAACTACTGCCGAAGGAATGAGCAAATTTATCTTTGATCGCCTGTCGCAATATTTGCCTGTGTCGATGATCAAATTATGGGAAACACCAACTTCGTATTGTGAATATCATCGGAGCCCAATATGATCGAATTTCGCATCGTTGAAATCTTCGAGTCTTTACAGGGCGAAGGTTATAATACAGGCATGCCTGCTGTTTTTATCCGTTTTGCTGGGTGCAATTTAAATTGTGCTTGGTGTGATACTAATTTCCGCCAATTTACCCGGTTTACGTTAGATACACTGCTTGCTAAAGTGAGTGAATATAACAGCAAAAACATTATCATTACTGGCGGCGAACCCACTATGGTTAAAGCATTACCTCAATTGCTTGTACCATTAAAAAATGCGGGTTATTTTATTGCCATTGAAAGTAATGGACTTGGCAAAGTTGATCCGCTTATAGATTATATAGCTCTTAGCCCTAAGTTTTGTTATCAGTCACGCTATCAAAAAATAGCACAACCTACTGCCAATGAAGTGCGGATTGTTGCCGAAAATCATGCTGATTTTATCCCTTTTTGCCAATATATCGAAACTCAAATTCACGCCAAACGCTATTACCTTTCACCGTGCGAAAAAGATGGTGCGTTTAATATGTTTGAAACCATTGAACTATTGGGGAAAATCAACAAAGACCGCTTGGATAATAAATGGCTTTTGAGTGTACAAAGCCATAAGTTTGCCAATATTGATTAGTCTTTTAAATTGAAGGAAACGGTTTTGGTGGTGTTTTTTGACTAAAAACCACCAAATAAAAACTTAAATAAAATCAATACTTTTTCTGACCGATTTTTGATGAAAAATAACCTACTCTTTTTGTTTTGGTGGGTAGAATGGTTTGGCTATGGGGAGGGCGAACGTTTGTTGTTTGGATGTTCAAAATAGTTATAATGAGCACGTCTTCGTTAGGAAATTATGACAAATTCTATAACTCAGATATGGTCGATAGAGTTATTTAATCACTAAAACTACAAACGCGCAAAATTTCTACACTAATTACATACTATTAACCAAAACAACTCTCCCAAATTTCAGATAAAACCGTCAGAAAACATATTGATTTAATTTAATTTTTTTATTTTGTTTTTAAATAAAAAAAATATCCCATCACATCCAATCAGTGACAATTCGTCACTTTCTCGGTATGATATTAGCCATTTTAGAAAATAGATTAGGTTTAGTGTGAATATTCAACAATTATTAACGCAACGTGTTTCGCAAGCGATGATTATGGCAGGTGCAGATAAAAACTGCGACGCTCTAATTAAGCAATCAGCTAAAGTGCAATTTGGCGATTATCAAGCAAATGGCATTATGTCTGTAGCCAAAAAACTCGGAATGCCGCCTCGGGAGCTTGCTCAAGCGGTTTTACAACATTTAGATATTGACGATATCGCCGAAAAAGTTGAAATTGCAGGTCCAGGCTTTATCAATATCTTTTTAAAAAATAGCTGGATTGCTAAGCAAAATGAAGTTGCTTTAGGTAGTAATAAACTCAATATTACTTTACCAACCAAGCCACAAACCATTGTGGTTGACTATTCTGCACCTAATGTCGCCAAAGAGATGCATGTCGGGCACTTGCGTTCAACCATTATTGGTGATGCTAGCGTTCGCGTTTTATCGTTTTTAGGGCATAACGTTATTCGTGCTAACCATGTTGGTGATTGGGGAACGCAATTTGGGATGTTAATTGCCTATCTTGAAAAGATACAAAATGAGCATGCCAATGATATGGATCTTTCAGATTTAGAGTCATTCTACCGTGCTGCTAAAAAACACTATGACGAAGACGAAGTGTTTGCCGAAAAAGCCCGTAATTATGTAGTAAAACTACAAGGCGGTGATGAGTATTGTCGCGATATGTGGCGTAAGTTGGTTGATATTACCATGACGCAAAATATTGTCACTTATAAACGTTTAAATGTTACGTTATCGCTTGAAGACACCATGGGCGAAAGCATCTATAACAGTATGCTACCGGGAATTGTTGCCGATTTAAAACAAAAAGGGCTAGCCGTTGAAAGCGAAGGCGCGATTGTTGTGTTTTTAGATGAGTATAAAAACAAAGAAGGGGAGCCGATGGGTGTTATCATCCAAAAACGGGATGGTGGTTATCTTTACGCTACAACCGATATTGCTTGCGCAAAATACCGTTACGAAACGTTACACGCTGATCGTATTCTTTATTATACTGACTCTCGCCAACATCAGCATTTGGAGCAAGTTTGGACAATTATTCATAAAGCCAAGTATGTGCCAGAATCATTAAAACTTGAGCACCATATGTTTGGCATGATGCTAGGTAAAGATGGTAAACCGTTTAAAACACGTTCTGGTGATACTGTTAAATTAAATGATTTGCTAGACGAGGCTTGTGAACGTGCGACAACATTAATTCGTAGCAAAAATCCTGACTTAACAGAAAGTGAGCTTGCCGAAATCGTCGATGCAGTGGCTATTGGTGCAGTTAAATATGCCGATCTTTCCAAAAACCGTACCACCGATTATGTTTTTGATTGGGATAATATGTTGTCATTTGAAGGCAATACCGCACCTTATTTACAATATGCTTATACCCGTGTGTTATCAATATTTAAAAAATCAAATATTGCCGAAGACAGCTTAACAGGTAATATTAGTTTAGAAACCGATAAAGAGCGTGCCTTAGCAACTCGTTTAATTCAATTTGACGAAACAATTTCAACCGTAGCAAGGGAAGGTACGCCGCATGTACTTTGTGCTTATCTTTATGAAATCGCGACGCTGTTTTCAAGTTTTTATGAAAACTGCCCTATTTTAACAGCCGACAGCGAAAGCTTGAAGCAAAGCCGCTTGAAATTGGCTTGTTTAACAGCGAAAACACTGAAAATTGGTCTTGATATGTTAGGTATTAAGACGGTTGAAAAAATGTAAGTAAACTGCCACCGATGTGAATGCATGGGTGGCAGTTTTTGCTAACATGCCTAGCATTTTGGACTATTAACTAAATATGATCAGGTTTATTGTTCGTCATCAAAATAAGTTAATGGCTTTGTTGCTGTTATTTATTACAATTTTTGCTATTCGTTTATATCCACATCCCCCACTTTCAGAATCACTAAGCTTTTCAAAGCGCTATTATGATGACAGTGACCAGTTAATTCGCATGACATTAGCCAATGATGATCGTTATCGTTTATGGACGCCTTTAGAAGATATTTCGCCCGATATTGTTAATGGCTTGTTACTGCACGAAGATCAGTGGTTTTATTATCATATTGGTGTTAATCCATTTAGTTTGATGCGCGCTTTTGGCGCAACTTATTTGACTGGAGGCAATCGTCAAGGCGCATCCACAATCACCATGCAACTGGCACGCATGCATTGGCGGTTAAATACTAGAACTATTGGTGGTAAATTGCATCAAATAGCTAGAGCAATTCAGTTAGAACTGATGTATTCCAAGCATGATATTTTAGAGGCTTATTTAAATTATGCTCCTTTTGGACGCAATATTGAAAGCGTTGGCGCCGCATCATTTATTTACTTTAATAAACCACCTGCGCAAGTTAATTTGCCCGAAGCATTAACGCTGGTGGTTTTACCTCAATCCCCAACCTATCGGGTTGATCGTAAAACAGGATTTGCAGGTAAAGCATTAGTTAAAGCAAGAAATCAATTATTTGATCGTTGGCAAGAAAAATATCATGTTGATAGCCATATTGCGGCGCTTTTTTCGCAAAAGTTGGTTTTACGTCAACCAGAACAAGTGCCCTTTGTGGCGCCCCATTTTGTGAATCAAATCATTCACCAGAAAAACGACCAAACCCAAGAAGTCAAAACCACATTAGACAGCAATCTGCAAAAAATCATCCATCGTCAAGTCAACGCGTTTATCGAGCGCAATCGTTTGAAAGGCATAAATAATGCCTCTGTGATTTTGGTTGATACCCAAACAATGAAGGTTAAAGCGCTGATCGGATCGGCTAATTATTTTGATAATTCAATTCAAGGTCAAGTAAACGGTACACTTGCCAAACGTTCACCCGGCTCTACGCTTAAACCGTTTATTTATGCGCTTGGCATTGATCAAGGTGTTTTGCATCCCCGTACCATTTTAAAAGATGTAGCAACCGATTTTGGTTCATACACCCCCGAAAATTTTGATCGCAACTTTCGTGGCCCTATTTCGGCTACCGATGCGTTAATTCATAGCCGTAATATTCCTGCGGTATGGGTTGCATCAAAATTGAATAATCCCACTTTTTACCAGTTTTTAGTCAACGCCCATATCCAAAAGCTCGCCGATGAAGCGCATTATGGCTTGTCTTTAGTGTTGGGGGGCGGTGAAGTGAGCCAGCAAGAATTAGTCGGCTTATATGCCATGCTAGCTAATGAGGGACGCTGGCAACCACTACAATTTACCGAATCAGAAACACTTCCCGAACCGGAAAAGTTGTTAAGCCCACAAGCGGCATTTATGACTATCGATATGTTAAAACAAAATACCCGTCCACAAGATGTGCTGAGCAAAATGCAAAAAAATGTAGTCCCTGTTGCTTGGAAGACGGGTACTTCATGGGGCTTTCGTGATGCTTGGACTGCAGGGACTTTTGGACACTATGCTATGGTGGTTTGGCTTGGCAATTTTGATGGTAGTGGTAATAATGCCTTTGTAGGTGTCGATGCTGCCACACCACTCTTTTTCAATATCGTTGATAGCATTAATGCTTATTATCCTAACGTGCGTTCCCCTAATCGCCCATTACCACCAAATTTAAAACGCATTGATATTTGTCTAACCAGTGGCAATTTACTGACCCAATGGTGTAAAGCAAAAGGTAAAACGTGGTTTATTCCTGGGGTTTCTCCTATTAATCCTGATACTATTTTCAGACCTGTTATGGTCGATAATCAAACAGGTAAAGCGGTTTGTCCACCTTATGATTTAACGACATCTCACTTAGCTGTTTTTGAATATTGGCCGTCCGATTTATCCGCTATTTTTGCTAAAGCAGGTATCCCGAAAAAAGTGCCACCCTCAACAAAACATTGCCGTTCATCACAAAATTATGTAGGTGAACCACCCAAAATAACTTCACCACTCAAAAATGTGGTTTATCAATTTAGAACAACAAAACAAAAAAATGAACAAATTAGTTTTACCGCTAATAGTGATGGCGATGTTAAAACACTTTATTGGTTTGTCAATGACAGTTTTATTGGGCAAACCGATCCCCGAAAGGCAATTAGCTGGATCCCAACACAAAGCGGAACGTTCAAAATATTAGTGCTTGATGACTTGGGGCGAAGTGATTCACGAAGTGTAAAAATCGAACTCTTTGATTAATAAACATGATAGTTAACCTTAAGTCACTAACTATCATAATCAACTTTTAAGCTACATGATTTGTTTAACTATATTAATTTCTAACCCATCAACGTGATCTTTAGCAAAGTTGGCAAATTCGACAAAATGAGGCGTTGTATTGTGAAAATCAATGGCCTGTTGTGAAGCCCATGTTTCGATCACAACAAAAATATTAGGGTTATCAATACTTTGATTAAGTTCATAGCGCACGCAACCTGCTTCGGCTCTACTACCTGCGACTAATCGTTTAAATATTGGTTGAAATGCATCATAAAATTCTGGTTTAACGGTGATTGTGGCAACGATATTTAATTGGCTCATGTTAACTATCCTATATTTCAAAATAATTGGTTAGCACAGTATACGCTTGGTATTACGAATAATCCAAAGCAGAATAATGAGATAAATAATCTCATTTTTGTGACGCTCAATTATTATTATTAAATAACAAGTTATCATTTAATTTTTTATTTTATGGATAATTTGTATTTATTGAACGCTTTTTTGTTAGTAGAAAATCTAAAAAATAATACTTTAACCATTTCATTTATTTATATATTTTATCAATTATAGTACTTGCTATTAAAAATATTTTGGTTAGAATTTCTGCAATTTTTAATCGATAAGGTATAAGCGCAATGAACACTTGTAAATCAATAATCCTAATCACTAAAATTATTGATATTACTTTTATCCTCCTTTTTGGGGGATTTTTTTTGCCTATTGCGCTCGATTTTATCCACTTTATTTAAAATGATTGCATTGTAGAGGCACACATTATGATTGAACATAAAAACATGTTATTAACCACAAGAGACCAAAGTTTAAAAGCCTATTTAATGAATAAAATTAAACAAAATGGCGGATGGGTTAATGCTCATATGCATGCCGATCGTGCTTTTACTATTTCGGTTGATAGTTTTGATGTCTATCAAAAACAGACCTTAATTGAAAAATGGGATACATTAGATAAAGTCAAAGCATCAATGAGCGAAGATGATTACTATCGCCATTTTAGTATGGCGGTTGAACGGATGATTGAGCAAGGGGTGAGTGCAATGGGATCGTTTGTTGATATTGACCCTATCGCTCAAGAACGGGCAATTAGAGGGGCGTTAAGAGCACGCGAAACCTATAAAAATGACATCACTATAAAATTAGTCAATCAGACACTTAAAGGCGTTATCGATAAAGAAGCTCGTTATTGGTTCGATAAAGGCGCTGATTTAGTTGATATTATTGGTGGTTTACCACGTCGTGATGAGCGCGATCATGGTGAAGGAATGGGACTGAAACATCTTGATGTGCTAATGCAAACAGGTAAATCATTAGGAAAAATGGTGCATGTACATGTTGACCAGTTTAATTCTCAAGATGAGATCGAAACGGAACAGCTTACCGATAAAACCCTTGAACATGGTATGCATGGTCGCGTTGTTGCTATTCATAGCATTTCGATCACAGCCCACAGTTTAGAATATCGCCAAAAACTCTATAAAAAAATGAAAGAAGCAAAAATGATGGTAATTGCCTGCCCATTTGCTTGGATCGATAGCCCACGCCGTGAAGAACAAGGCCCTACTCGTAACTCACTCACCCCCGTAGATGAACTAGCTGCTGCTGGTATTCCTGTTGCTATTGGTACTGATAACGTGAGTGACTATATGTTACCATTTTCAACTGGTAATATGTGGGAAGAACTTAAATTGTTAGTGACCGGATGTCGTTATACTGATTTAGATAATGTAATTAATGTAGCAACAAAAAATGGACGAATGGTGCTTGGGCTTGAATAGTTAATCATCTATCTTAAATAAAAATCCCACAAACAATAAATAATGTTGTTTGTGGGATTTTATTTTTGCTGTGCATATAAATATTATGCACACTGATGAGATTAGATTATCTTTTGTAAAAATTAAAATATAAACTTTAATTAGTTATAAATATGAAAGATCTCTAATAATATCGTCAAACCGTGATTTTAGTTCGGTTAATTGCTGTTCTTTTGCTGCTTGAAGCAAGCTATCTTTAGTTTTCAACACTCCTTCACTATGGTTGCGCAAATTAGAGGGCACATTACCAGAATAGATATAATCATGTTTTGCCGATGTTTGAACAATGTCAAATTTTTTATTGTAACTATAAGCACCATGGACATCAATTTCAGTGGTCAAGGTTAATTTATTGCTATGCGTCACCGTTTTTAAATTAAATTGCTGATCTTTGTAGGTTTTAACTTGCTTTTTATTGCCGTTTTCGTCAGACACTTCAACAAATTTATCAAAGACTTGTTCGGTTTTGGTTTCATTGTTAACGGATTCTCCAAGATCAGAAAATTCAACATTTGTCGTAATGCGGATTGTGACATCTGCCTGACTTGGTTGATAAGCAATGAATTCTATAAAGTCCTTACTTAATATATCTAATACAAAAGATTTTAATTCTAAAGAATTATAATAAACTTTAATTTTTCCTTTTTTTGTATAATTATTTGCTTGTGAATCTGCATCGCGAAAAGATCCGTATTGACGATAAGTAGAAGCTGCCGAGGCGTAATATTTAGCAATTTCACGAAATTGATAACGATGCGTTGCAGTCTTTGCAAGTTGTTGTGCTTGTTCATAAGCATTTTCTGCTTGTTGAGTACAGTATTTTCTATCATTATCAATAGAAAGTTTATCACTATCTTTGTACTTGCCAAGCGGTTTATATACCTCCGAGGCATTACTAAATGCATCCGCAGCAGCTTTATAATTACCTTGCTGTTCGAACATTTTTCCTTGATCATAATACTCTTTAGCCGCAAGTTGCATATATTTTTTATTGGCATTTTTGTACAAGCTTTCAATATTTTTATAGTTATATTGCTCAAGCCCTTTTCCATATAAATCGGCTCTTATTCTGTAACTTTCACTGTCGGTGCCAGTGATTGAATTACCATAATTGTAGTACTCTTTAGCAATAGTCTGTTGTAATTGAGTCACGTCATATTTGTTATCGAAAAAACTGATTTCTTGGCTATAAAAACGATCGGTTAATCGCATTTTCATGGCTAATAGGTTTTCGTAGCATTTTATTCGTGTGGCATAATCCGAGTTATTGGTGTTTAAAAGGCTTGTTTCGTAATGTTGCATGACATTACTAACTATATTTTGCAGTCGTTGTATATCTTGTTTTCCAAATTCTGTAGGGCCTTTGTCCTCAATGCTGTCGCCCAATAGGTTGATACTTTCTAAATATTTTCCTTCTTTATAAGCATCTTCTGCTGTACGTGTATGGCAAGCAGTTAATAAAAACATAAAAAAAACAGCTATGATTATACGCATAATTTTCCTTTCAATTCATTTTAGTTTTGTGCTCGTTCATCTATTTATTATGATGAAAACTGTTTTAATTGAGCTTAATTAATAAGCTGGTTGATGAGTTTATTATAAATTATCTCTAATTTATTAACTTTTTTTGCTAAAGTTGAGCCAAAAATTAATCATCTCTTTTATTTGATGAGTGATGTTATTTTGAGTATAAAAAGAGATAAATTATGCGTTATACAAATACCCTTAAATAAGTTTTTTATTTAAGGGTGCCATGAAGATTATTTTCGAGTTGCTTTTTGGCGAGTGTTTTTAGAATGCTGATTAAATTTAATACGTTTAGGTCTTACTACTCGTTTGTCAGAAGGCGAACTTGTTGTAAAGCTTTTGGCTTCTGGTGGTAAACCAACTAGTTCACGTAAGTAATTGACTGAGTCAATACCCAGTTCCATCCAAGTTCCACGCGATAATCCTTTGGGTAAAGTGATATTACCATAACGAATACGCAATAATCGGCTAACTTGCACCTCGATTGCTTCCCACATACGGCGCACTTCGCGATTACGTCCTTCAGTTATCACAACATTAAACCATTGGTTAAGCCCATCTCCGCCTTGCACTTTTATTGATTGAAATGAGGCTGGACCATCTTCTAGTTGTATTCCTTTACGAAGCTGATTAATCTGCTGATCAGTCACATTACCAAATACACGCACAGCATATTCGCGCTCAATTTCGTGCCTTGGATGCATTAAACGATTAGCTAATTCACCATCCGTCGTAAATAATAATAAACCAGAAGTATTAATATCAAGCCTGCCAATATTTACCCAACGAGCATTTTTTAATCTAGGCAAACGTTCAAAAACTGTAGCCCGACCTTGTGGATCATGACGAGAGCAAATTTCACCTTCTGGTTTGTAATAAGCAAGCACACGACAAATTTCTTTTTCTTTGCTTCTAAGTTGAACCAAATGTCCGTTGATACGTATTTTAGGGTTTGCATTCACATCTACGCGATCACCTAAAGTGGTAATTTTACCGTCTACACTGATTTTACCGGCTATAATCATGGCTTCAATTTCGCGGCGTGATCCATTGCCTAAATTGGCTAAAACTTTTTGTAGTTTTTCAGTATTATCATATGTCGAAGTTTTGCGTGTCACATTTGGTGTACTTGGTGCTTTCGTTTTTTCATAAGATTGACTTTCTTTAGCTTTAATACTATTTATCTTTTTGCTTCGTTGTGGGAATGCAGATTTGCTATTTTTCATATTATCCTCGCTGTTACCTTCTCAGGTATCATTTTTCTCTTCACTTTATTGTCTGAATGTTGGCAATAAAAAAACGGTCATTTATTCGAATGGTTTAGTGTCTCCACTTCCTTGACGAATAATTTCTGGATAGTCATTTGTTAAATCAATTACGGTGGTGGGTTGCTCACCTATATAGCCTCCGTGCACAATCGCATCAAGCTGATGACCAATTTTATCTTCTATTTCGTCGGGATCGGATTGCGCTTGATCATCATTAGGTAAAATTAACGTTGCAGTCATTAATGGTTGCCCTAATAATTCAAGCAATGCTAAATCAATTTTATTATCTGGAATACGTAGCCCAATGGTTTTACGCTTTTCGTTCATTAATCGACGGGGTACGTCTTTACTGGCTTGTAAAATAAACACATATTTGCCTGGTGTATTATTTTTTAATAATCGAAAAGTCGTGTTATCAACAAAAGCATAGCAAGATAGCTCTGAAAGGTCACGACACATTAAGGTAAAATTGTGATTTTTATCCAGCTGACGAATTTGGCAGATGCGATCAACGCCATGTTTGTTATCCAGTAAGCAACCCAACGAATACCCAGAATCAGTCGGAAAAGCGATAACGCCACCGTCATTTAATATTTTAACAACTTGATCTAATAATCGCGTTTGAGGATTATCTGGGTGGATATAAAAAGTTTTGCTCATAATTTTCTTCTATATCAATTTTTAGTGTTGAGTTGAATACCATCAATATTTGGGTAAAACATAAATATAAGGCCATTTAATACTAATTTATTTAGCATTGCCAATTATGCCAAATTGGTGTAACACTACCTGGTAATGGCGTTGTTTTACCTAAATCTAAATAATTAACTAAATCATGAAAATCTGAACCTTGCGATGCTAACATGTCAAATTCATTGGCTAATTTAGCTAATCGATGTAAATCATCTTGCGTTTGCCTGCTTTGCGAAACCTCAATTGCATCGCCACCACAAGCTTTAAATTCACTCAATAATGATTTTAATTTTGTTAAGGTTAGATCATAACGACTTGGATGTGCAAGCACCGCTTGCCCTCCTGCCATGTGAATCGCATTAACCGCATCAGTAATGCTGCACCATGTTGCAGGCACATAAGCATAACCACCTTTACCTAGGTACTTTTTAAATGCGCGTTTGATGTCCTTAACATAGCCGTTAGCAACTAAAAATCTTGCAAAATGAGCACGTGAAACAATGTCACCTTTAGCAAATTGTTGTGCTTGTTGATAAGCATTTTCAATACTAACCTTTGCCAATTTTTGGCTTATTGCCAACGCCCGATTAATTCTGCCTTGCTCTTGCGATGATAACAAGTTCAATAATTGAGTATGCTTAATATCAATATTTAATCCCACAATATGAATTTCGTTATTCTTCCAAGCCGTAGATATTTCAACACCGCAAACTAATTTAACAGGCAAATTTTCATTAGCAATTGTTTGTTGAGCTTCAGGTAAGCCTTTAACGGTGTCATGATCGGTAATGGCCAAAAGATCAACTTGGTTATCCACTGCCCTTTTGACAAGATCGCTCGGCGTTAAAACACCATCCGATGCTGTAGTATGAGAATGTAAATCAACAATCACTTTTTTCTCGAAAATTATTTTTAAACGTGTAATATACCACACAATTTGCATGACCACTAAAAGGTATATTATGAAAGATCAAATTCTTCTTGCTCAGCAAGACACTAGCGCTATTATCGAAGAACTATTAGAAGATGGTAGCGATCCTCATGCGCTTTATATCATTGAACACCACGTTTCATCACAAAATTTTGATAAATTAGAAAAAGTAGCAGTAGAAGCCTATAAATTAGGTTATGAAGCAACCGATCCCGATGAAGATGTCGATGATGCAGGCAACGTTGTTATCGCTTTTGATATCGTTACAGAAAGTCCGCTTAAAGCTGAATTAATTAATGCGCAAATTGCAGAAATAATCAAGCTTACTACCCAATTTGGCGTTAATTATGATGGTTGGGGTACTTATTTTGAAGATGGAAGTGATGATGACTTTGATGAAGTTGAACTTATGGAGACACTTCATTAAATATTATTAATTCTCTTTCTGATGTTTTATTCTTATCAAGTAAACGGATAAAAATATTTTATTTTCAACCTAAAGTTATTTCAGTTCTTCTATGCTGTTAGCATTTTTTTAGTTTGCTGATATAAAAAGAGAAATGGTTCACATTTCTCTTTTTGTTAATATCTTTATTTACAATAAAACCAAATAACTTTTAAGAAACTTTTAAAGTTAATTTTCAGTATCAATTTCATCAAAGCTTTTTACTAGCTCATCAATGGCTTTCATCTGTTTTAAGAAAGGTTCAAGTTTATCAAGTGGTAATGCTGATGGGCCATCGCATTTTGCATGGTTCGGATCTGGATGTGATTCTAAAAATAACCCAGCTATACCAATAGCCATACCAGATCGCGCAAGTTCAGTCACTTGACCACGACGCCCTCCAGATGCGGCACCCATTGGATCACGACACTGCAAGGCATGAGTAACATCAAAAATAACTGGTGAACCTTTGCTTGCTTTTTTCATAATGTTAAAGCCAAGCATATCAACCACTAAGTTGTCATAACCAAAACAACTGCCCCGATCGCAAAGAATGATTTGATCATTGCCTGCTTCTTCAAATTTCTCAACAATATTACCCATTTGCCCAGGACTGACAAATTGAGGTTTTTTGACATTAATAACTGCGCCGGTTTTTGCCATTGCAACAACGAGATCAGTTTGCCTTGCTAAAAAGGCCGGTAATTGAATCACATCAACCACATCAGCAACGGGTTGACATTGCGCTTCGGTATGGACATCGGTAATAATTTTAATGCCAAACTGTTGTTTAAGCTCTTGGAAGATTTTAAGCCCTTCTTCTAAGCCAGGTCCACGATAAGAATGGATTGATGAGCGGTTCGCTTTATCAAAAGACGCTTTAAAAATATAAGGAATATTCAGTTTATTGGTAACGGTGACATAATGCTCACAGATTTTCATTGCTAAATCACGAGACTCAAGTACATTCATACCACCAAATAGTACAAAGGGTAGATCATTAGCGACAGTAATATCGCCAACGTTTACTTTTTTTTGCTGCATCATAAATAAAATTTTCCTAGTTAAGGTTTGAACCAGCGACCAAGTGTGACTCGATCATTACCACTATAGTCGGTGAAAGTTTCAACTAATTGAAATCCGTGTTGTTTAAAAATGGTTTGCACTGCTTCACCTTGTTTCCAACCGTGTTCTATTAGTAACCAACCATATTGGTGTAAATGCTTAGTTGCACCTTTTACAATTAGTTTAATATCAGCTAAACCACCATCTTCAGAAACTAGTGCACTTCTTGGCTCATAACGCACATCACCTTGTGATAAGTGGATATCTGTTAGCTCAATGTAAGGAGGATTACTGACAATCATTGAAAACTTGCGGTTTTTTATTGGTTTATACCAATCCCCTTGTAAAAAATAAACATTATTTACCCCAATTTGGGTTGCATTTTGTTGAGCTAAAATCAACGCATCTTTATTTTTTTCAATTGCGGTAAATAAACAGTCTTGACGCTCAGTTGCCATGGCGATAACTATTGCACCGGTACCCGTACCAAGATCCAACACTTCGCATGGCACTTTAGGTAGATACTCTAAACCTAATTCAACTAATTTTTCAGTATCGGGTCTAGGGATTAATGTAGCGTTAGAGACATTAAACTTTAAAGACCAAAACTCTTTTTCGCCAGTAATATAAGCGATGGGCTCACCATTTTGCCTACGTTTTAAACATTCAGATAAAGCAATTAACTCATCATCAGTAAGCAATGTTTCACTAAATGCCATTAAAAATGTTCGCGTTTTTTGCGTAACAAAACTCAGCAAAATTTCAGCATCACGCTTTGGACTTTCACTATCAGTTAAAGTTTGAGATGCACTCTTAAGCCATTGTAAATAGGTCATTCATCTTGTTCCGATAAAGCAGCTAGCTGATCTGCTTGATATTCTTGTACAATTGGATCGATTAGCATCTCTAATTTCCCTTCCATTACTTCGTCTAACCGATAAAGAGTTAGGTTAATTCGATGATCAGTAACTCGACCTTGAGGATAGTTATATGTTCTAATTCTATCTGAGCGATCACCTGAACCTAATAAATTACGTCTTGTCGAGGCTTCTTCTTGTTGACGCTTGCGTAACTCCGCATCTTGAATACGCGCAGCCAATACAGACATCGCTTTGGCTCTATTTTTATGTTGGGAACGTTCGTCTTGACATTCAACAACAATACCTGTTGGTAAGTGAGTAATCCGAATAGCTGAATCCGTAGTATTAACATGCTGACCACCGGCACCAGATGAGCGGTATGTGTCAATTTTTAAATCAGCAGGGTTAATTTCAGGCATTTCGGCCTCAGGAACTTCTGGCAAAACAGCAACGGTACAAGCTGAAGTATGAATACGACCTTGCGATTCAGTTTCTGGTACGCGCTGAACTCGGTGTCCACCTGATTCAAACTTCAAATGACCATAAACACCATCACCACTTACTAACATAATAACTTCTTTATAACCACCATGTTCGCCATCATTTGCACTCATAATTTCAACGCGCCAATTTCGTGATTCAGCATAGCGTGTATACATTCGAGCTAAATCACCAGCAAAAATAGCAGCTTCATCACCGCCCGTTCCGGCTCTAACTTCCACAAAGCAGTTGTAATCGTCATTTGGATCTTTCGGTAGTAATAGCACTTGTAATTGTGTTTCTTGTTCTTCAATTCGGCTTAATGCTTCGTTTAGTTCCTCTTGTGCCATTTCACTCATTTCAGGATCGGATAGCATCATTTTAGCTGTCTCAATATCCTCTTGTGTTTGCTTCCAATCGGTAAAACACTTAACAACACCAGTTAATTGTGAATACTCTTTAGACAGTGTACGAAAGCGATTTTGATCGGCAATAATCGAAGCATCAGACAATAATGCTTGAACCTCTTCATAACGCTCTTGTAGCGCTTCTAACTTACTGATAATTGAAGGTTTCATAAAAATATATTTTTATAGAGATTAGTTGAATTTGCTAGGCATTATATACTTAATTGCTTTGAAAATACAGTTTCGGATTGTTGCTAAAGTCATATCCGATCATAGCATAAGCAATCAATAATAAAGCAATTGAATAAAATGAAAATATTCTAAGCATCATAAAAGTAATATCAGTGTTAAAAACGAAAATAATAGCGCATTTAAAATAGATATCACTTGGAATAAATTTAATTTAGGCTACTATTTACCAATACATATTGAGCTTGAATCAACTTATATTGAGAGTATAGTTAACCTATTGAATCAAAATCAATTAACCTTACAACAAAAATGTAGAGGGGGAATAAAGATGAATCAAACGATATGGAAACTTGAAAATAAAATCAAAAATTATGATTGGGGAAGTATCGAAAATATACCAAAATTATTTGGTTTTAAAAATCCATCCCAAAAACCCATAGCAGAAATCTGGATGGGAGCTCATCCTTTAGGGTGTTCATTAGCTATTAATAAACATAATCAAAAAATCAGACTTGATGATCTTATTAAAAACCATCCTTTAGAAATATTAGGAACAAGAACCTTTAAGCAATTTGCTGCTTTGCCTTATTTATTTAAAGTGCTTTCCGCAAATAAAGCGCTATCCATCCAAGTACATCCAACTAAAATAAATGCACAACAAGGTTTTGCAAGAGAAAACCAACTAGGCATTGCCTTAGATAATCCAAGGCGCAATTATAAAGATCCAAATCATAAACCAGAACTAATTTATGCTTTAACACCATTTAAAGCTATGCGATCTTTTCGACCGATTCATGAAATTTTAGAGTTATTTTCTAAAATCAATCTTTTTTCTTTGAATAAAGAGATTGATCAATTACAAAAAAATCCTAACAAACAGCAGTTAAGACAGTTTTTTCATGCATTACTAATGCTACCACCAGAAAAAAAGCATCAAGAAATTAATCAATTATTAGAAAGTATTGAACCGTTCTGTGATGAGCCTTATTTAACAATTAAAACGCTAGCCAAAGATTATCCAAATGATATTGGACTCTTTATGCCTTTAATTTTAAACATTATTGAATTGCAGCCCTCACAAGCAATGTTTTTAAGTGCCGAAACACCCCACGCTTACTTAAGTGGTACTGGGCTTGAGGTTATGGCAAATTCTGATAATGTGTTAAGAGCTGGATTAACCAATAAGCACTTAGACATTGATGAGCTATTAAAAAATACTCAATTTAAAAGTCTAACTTTGAATGAATTATTAACCCAACCGGTTACCCAACAAAATAAAATTGATTATCCAGTTCCTGTTGATGATTTTAAATTTGAAATAATTAAAAGCGATAATCAACAAAGAGTTGAAAAAGTAAACAGTCCACAAATTCTATTTTGTATTGCTGGAAGTATCACACTAAAAACAAAATCTGATATCTTAACTCTAACCAAAGGAGAATCCGCTTTTATTGCTTACGAAGCGCAATACTATCATTATCAAGGAGAGGGAGTATTGGCAAAAGTTTTTAATTAAATTATAACCGATAAAATATAACTAATTAATTTTAATTAATATTAATGTTTTACATAGCAAAAACAATATATTAATATGTATTAATATATTAATGTATATCGTTGTCATCATGAATCCTAAAAATAAAATTCCACGCCATCTTTTTATCCAACAAGATTTATTGAAAAAAATTCAGTCAGGAGAGTATGCTCAAGGTCAATTAATTCCTAAAGAATCTGAATTGACCGAGATTTATAAAGTTAGTAGACCGACCGTACGTCAAGCAATTCAATATTTGGCCAATGATGGTTACCTAGAACGTAGAAAACGCCGAGGAACCATAGTTAAACAACAAAAAATAAATCAAGAATTTACGCATATTATTGAAAACTATGATTCAGAAATGAATAGAAAAGGTCTTCATCCTAGAACACAAGTTCTTACATTCAAAATTGATAAAGCGACTAATGATATAGCGAACCATTTAGAAATCGATGAACAAGATGAGATTTATAAATTGGTCCGTTTACGTTATGCGGAAAATAAACCGATAGTATTAGTCACTACTTATTTACCATTAAAACTTTTACCTGACTTTTTGAATAATGACTTTGAACAAGAAAAGCTATATTCCGTATTACAAAAGATGAATTTTCCGGTATTGCAAATACGTAGAAAACTAGATGTTGTCAAAGCAGATGAAACAACAAGTGATTTATTAGATATTGAAGAAGGAAATCCTATTTTTTATTTTCATTCAATTGGTTATACACATAACAGAATACCAATTGAATACTCAATTTCTAAATATCGTGGTGATATCAATTCATTTATTTTTGAATTAAATCATTCAGCTTAAATTATTAGAACCGATAATAAGCATATTAAACCTAAAAATACCCACTTATTAGTAGGTATTTTTAGGTTTAAAATATCCGCTTAGGTATAAATTAATTAAATTTCAATAAAGTCTTTTTGGCTATTTTTTAATTCTTGTTTTAACTCTTCAATAACGGCAATACCCGCGCTTGTACCAATTCGCTCTGCACCCGCTGCAATCATTTTTTTAAATGTTTCAGCATTACGTATTCCGCCAGCTGCTTTTACTTTAACAATATCACCTACATGGCTTTTCATTAACTCAACATCGGCAAGTGTTGCACCTGAAGGTCCGAATCCTGTCGATGTTTTGATAAAGTCAGGTCTAACTTGAACAGCAATTTTACACAGTGTTATTTTTTCTTCTTCTGTTAGATAACAGTTTTCAAAAATGACTTTCGAAATGACATTGTGTTTACGACAGATATTAACAATTTGTGTCATTTCATCTTTAATATATTTCAGATTTTTAGCCTTCAATTCAGAGATATTAATCACATAATCGATTTCAGTTGCTCCATTTTCGATCGCATTTTGCGTTTCAAAGCATTTTGACTCAATAGTTGTTTGCCCAAGCGGAAAAGCAATTGCAGCACCTATGTCCACTTTAGTATCTTTTAATAACTCTGCACATAATTTCGATTGAACCTGATTAATCGCTACCATTTTAAAGTTATAGTCACTTGCTTCTTTACAAAGTTTTTCCATCATAGCGGTAGTTGCATCCGGTTTTAAATTTGTGTGATCAATAAATTTGCTTAACTCTAGTAAAGAATAACTTTTCATAATTCCCCCCAATTTAAATATGTATTTACATTATATTAAAAACAATAAAAACATTGTCAATGCGATTTCCATTAAAATCGTGATGAACTTCTCAATTAATGAAAAATACGACCCAATCCATTTGTTTTAGAAAAAAAATATGTAAACATATATTTAAACAATAACCACAAGGAGTACTATCATAATGAAAATAGTTATAACTTCACATGGTGATTTGTGTGAGGGCATTTTGACAAGTTATAAAATGATTGCCGGCGATACATCAAAATTCATTGCAGTCAAGCTTGATGAAAACGGAATTGGCGATTTTTCATTTAGATTGACGAAAATTCTTGATGAACAGATAAACGATAATAAAACAGTAATCGTCTTAAGTGACATAATGGGAGGTACACCTTACAACGAAACATTACGTTACATGCTTGCTCATCCCAATAAAGTTTTTTTATTTGCTGGATTAAATTTACCAATGTTAATTCAAGCAGGCACTTCATTAGAAGAATCCAATATACCGAATCTGCTTAATTCAATTTTAGAAGCTGGTCAAACTTCGGTTTTATTAGCTCCAGCAACAATAGACAATAATGAAGACATAGATTTTTAATGAATTATACGATAGGAGTAAAGATTTATGGCAATTACATTAACCAGAGTAGATGATCGTGTTATTCACGGTCAAATAATGACACGTTGGACAAAAGTCAGACCTGTCGATGGAATACTTGTTGTAGGCGACAATATTGCCTCGGATGAATTACGAAAACGTGTATTAAAAGCAGCTGCAGGCACATTAAAAATTGGGATTTATACTGTTGAACAAGGTGTAGATAAAATAAAACAAGGTATGGAATCAACTAAAAACTTTTTTTTAATCAGTGATTCACCGCAAACATTTGAAAAACTTCTCAGAGCTGGAGCTAAACTGAATCCAACATTAAATATAGGATGTATGAATACTCGAGCTGGAGCAAAAGTATTAGGAAGAACCGTCGCTATTGATGAAAATGACTATAAAGCTTTTGAATATATTGAAGCTCAAGGTATTAAGATTGAATTTCAACTTTTACCAGACGATGAACCTAAAAGCTGGTCAATTATGAAAAAGAAATATGACACTTTATAGATCTCATTGATTGAGGAGAATATTATGGAGACAACACTATTTATTCCAGCCTTACTCACAGGAATATTCTGTTACTTAGGCGCCATAGAATCACCTTGGTTATTTGGTATGTCAGGTGGTTTTTATATTGTAGGTAGGCCGTTAGTTGCAGGGTTATTAGTTGGATTTGCTTTTGGCGATGTACAATCAGGTGTTTTGTGTGGCTTAGCTGTTCAAGCTGTTTTTATCGCTAACCTATCAACAGGAGGAGCAACTAATAGTGAGATCACTTATGCTGCTTATGGAGGTATTGGTTTAGCTTTAGCAACAACAAAAGAACCCGCTGTAGCTGTAACATTATCAGTATTATTGGGGCAAACTTTTGGTTTAATATTTTACAATACTCGAATGGCACTTTATTCATTCTGGAATAATAAAGCACAACAAGCTGCAGAACATAATAATACTCGAGGTATTATTTTAAATCATTTATTTTACCCCCAAGTAACAACATTTTTATTACGTACAGCCCCTGTTTTCTTAGCTATTTTCTATGGTTCAGGTCTAGTAGATTGGTTATTAAGTAATGTCCCTGAAGTCATCACAAAAATTATTTCTGTTTTAGGTGGTGTCTTACCAGCGCTTGGTATTGCCATGTTAATGAATATCGTTATTAAGTCAAAAATTCAGCTTATATTCTTTTTTGCCGGTTTTGTTTTATTGGCTTTTGCCGGTTTAAGTATGATCGCGTTGGTGTTTATTTCGGCTTTAGTTGCTTATCTATATTACATGGCAATTAATAAACCAGCTTCTTCCGTTGTCAAAGAACCTAATAACTCAAATTCAAATGTTTTTGAAGATGATGATCTATTTTGATAGGAGAACTAAAAATGGATAAAAAAATGAATAACCAATCAAAATTAACTAGAAAAGAATTACGTCAAATTTGGTATCGATGGGGATTTACACATTTATCATCTATGAGCTATGAAAAATTACAAGCACATGCTTGGGCATTTTCTTATATCCCATTTGCTGAAAAATATTACAAAAATGATCCCGAAGCAAAACGTCGATTATTAACAAGACATTCGATGTTTTACAATACTGAACCACAAACAGGTCAAATCATAAATGGTATTGTTGCTTCAATGGAAGAAGAGATAGCATTAGGTAATAATGTGCCTGAAGAATTACCGGTGAATATCAAAGCAACATTAATGGGTCCATTAGCTGGTATAGGCGATTCTTTAATTCAAGGCATTATCGTTCCTATCTTGTTATCAATTGCTATGGGAATGGCAGCAGGAGGAAATGCCATTGGTCCAATCTTTTATATTTTATCTTACGGTATTTTAGGTCCTTTAATTTCTTATATAAGCTTTCATTATGGCTATAAACTTGGTGTGAATGCCATTGATAATATTATTGGCGATAATGTAAAACGAATTACCGATGCTTTTAATATTCTAGGAATTATGGTAGTTGGAGGACTTGCTGCTGGTAATATTGTGTTAAATTCGCAATTGGAAATTCCAATGGGTGATAGCATGCGGTCATTACAAAGTGTACTTGATGGTATATTCCCGAAAATACTACCTTTGACTATGGTTTTACTTGCTTGGTGGTTAGTGTCTGCAAAACAAATGACAGCCACAAAAGTCATCTTAATTCTGACTGCAATTACTTCGCTCGGTGTAATTATTGGTATATTTTAATCTATCCAAAGACCTTAAACTGATCAGTAATTGAATATCAAAAATCAGAAAAATAAAAATGCCGTTAGTTTGACTAACGGCATTTTATTAAATAAATGACTTATTGTTACTATTTTTTCTTTGCTTTTGCATTAGGTAAATCAGTGACAGAGCCTTCATAAATTTCAGAAGATAAACCAATTGATTCATGCAATGTTGGGTGAGCATGGATAGTTAATGCAATATCTTCTGCATCACAGCCCATTTCAACAGCTAAAGTGATTTCACCTAGTAATTCACCGCCATTCACGCCAACAACCGCACCACCTAGCAAGCGATTATCTGCTTTATTAAAGATGAGTTTTGTCATCCCTTCTGAACAATCCGAAGCAATAGCGCGCCCTGATGCAGCCCATGGGAAGATTGACACTTCATAATCAATGCCTTTTTCTTTGGCTTCTTTTTCAGTTAAGCCCACCCAAGCTACTTCAGGTTCAGTATAGGCAATAGAAGGAATAGTTTTTGGATCGAAGAAGTGTTTTTTACCAGCAATCACTTCTGCTGCCACATGCCCTTCGTGTACACCTTTGTGCGCAAGCATTGGTTGTCCCACAATATCACCAATGGCATAAATGTGTGGTACGTTGGTGCGCATCTGTTTATCGACTTCGATAAATCCACGATCCGTGACATTAACACCAGCTTTTTCTGCACTAATTAACTTACCATTTGGCGTACGACCAATCGCTACTAATACCGCATCATAAGTATGGGTTTCGGTGGTGCCGTCTTTCTTTTCCATGGTGACGTAGATTGCATCATGTTTGGCTTCAACAGTGGTCACTTTGGTTTCCAATCGTAAAGTGAATTTCTTTTGGATCTGCTTAGTAAAAACTTTAATCACATCTTTATCAGCAGCTGGAATCACTTGATCAAACATTTCAACCACATCCACTTCTGAACCTAATGCATGATATACAGTACCCATTTCAAGCCCAATAATTCCGCCACCCATTAATAATAATTTTTTAGGAATGGTGGTTAGCGCTAAGGCATCCGTTGAATCCCAAATACGCGGATCATCATGTGGAATAAAAGGTAACTTAATTGGACGAGAACCCGCTGCAATAATGGCATTATCAAAGGTAATTTTAGTGATCCCTTTTGAAGAAGTTACATCCATAGTATGGCTACCAGTAAACTGAGCTTCACCTTGAATCACATTGACTTTGCGCATTTTTGCCATGCCAGCAAGTCCGTTAGTCAGCTGACTAATGACTTTTTCTTTCCAGCCACGCACTTTGTCTAATTCAAGTCTCGGGGTACCAAAATGGATACCATGTTCAGTTAATGATTTTGCTTCATCCATTACTTTTGCAACATGAAGTAATGCTTTTGATGGAATACAGCCTACATTTAAACAAACACCACCAAGTGTTGAATAACGTTCAACAAGGGTAACATCTAGTCCAAGGTCAGCTGCGCGGAACGCAGCGGAATAACCCGCTGGTCCTGCCCCTAAAACCACAACTTGCGTTTTAACATCTTGACTCATAATTTGATCTCCTTAATTACATCACTAAACGACGTAAGTCGGATAAGACGTTAACAATATGGCTTAAGAAGCGCGCACCATCCGCACCATCAATCACTCGGTGATCAAAGGATAATGATAAAGGTAACATTAAGCGTGGTGTAAACTCTTTACCATTCCAAACTGGTTTCATGCTAGAACGAGATACACCTAAAATACCCACTTCTGGTGCATTGACAATTGGTGTAAACGAGGTTGTACCAATACCACCAAGGCTAGAAATAGTGAAACATCCACCTTGCATATCGCTACCAGTCAATTTACCTTCACGCGCTTTTTTAGAAATTGCCGCAAGTTCTCGTGAAAGTTCAACAATGCCTTTTTTATCGACATCTTTAAATACTGGCACAACAAGACCATTTGGTGTATCAACAGCAACACCAATATTAATGTATTTTTTGATGATTAGCGTTTGAGCATCTTCAGATAATGAGCTATTAAAGCGTGGATACGCTGTTAATGCGCTAGCTACCGCTTTCATGATAAACACTAAAGGTGTGATCTTAAGGTCAAGTTTCTTCTTATCAGCTTCTGCATTTTGTTGCTTACGGAATGCTTCTAAATCAGTAATATCGGTTTCATCAAACTCCGTCACATGCGGAATCATGACCCAGTTACGGTGTAAATTTGCACCTGATACTTTTTGAATTTTAGTTAATGGTAAGCTTTCAACTTCACCAAATTTGCTGAAATCAACTTTCGGCCATGGTAATAAACCTGGTAATGCACCGCCAGCAGCGCCACTTTCAATTTGCTTAACTGCATTTTTAACGTACGCTTGAATGTCTTCACGTAAAATACGGTTTTTAGGACCTGTCGCGGTGACTTTAGCGAGATTTACGCCAAATTCACGTGCTAAACGGCGCACTGATGGAGTTGCATGCGCATAAGCATCATTTTCAACAAATTCATTGCCTGATGCTACAGGCGCTGATTTTGCAGCAACAGGCGCAGGTGTAGATGCTGGTGCGGTTTTTTCAACAACTGGGGCTGAAGCTGCTGGCGCTGTTTGAGTAGCAGGCGCTGCACTGGTTGTGGTTTCAAATTCCATAATTTTGGAACCTGTTTTCACTTTATCACCCACTTTCACTGTGATACTTTTAACCGTTCCGGCAATAGTTGCTGGTACTTCCATTGAAGCTTTATCACCTTCAACGGTAATTAACGAATCATCAACAGATATAGTATCGCCAACTTTTACTAAAATTTCGGTGACTTCAACTTCATCGCCACCGATATCAGGCACATTTACATCAACAGTTTGACTTGCTGTAGCAGCAATTGGTGCGACTTCAACTTTTGGTGCTTCCTGCGCTTGCGCTGGAGCTGCAGGCGCTGCACCACCCTGTTCATCAAAGACCATAATGTCCACACCTGTTTGGACTTTATCGCCAATTTTAACCGAAATTGATTTAACAATACCGGCTTGTGGTGCTGGGATTTCCATTGATGCTTTATCACCTTCAACAGTCATAATTGACTGATCAGCTTCAACGTTGTCACCAACATTAACCAGAATTTCGGTCACTTCGACTTCATCACCGCCAATATCAGGTAATTTAATTTGAATACTCATTATAACAACCTCTTATGCAATTCGTGGATTAAGTTTATCAGCATTGATTTCAAATTTTTTGATCGCTTCTTCAACAACGCTAACTTCGATATCACCACGTTTAGCAAGTTCACCCAATGCTGCAACTACAACATAAGATGCATCAACTTCAAAGTGATGGCGTAAATTTTCACGGCTATCACTGCGACCAAAGCCGTCTGTACCAAGCACTCGATAACTTTCAGAAGGTACAAATCCGCGAATTTGCTCAGCAAAAATTTTCATATAATCAGTTGAAACTACTGCTGGATTGTTATTCATAATTTGTGCAACATAAGGCACTTTCGGTGTTTCACTCGGATGTAGCATATTGTATCGTTCACAATCTTGTCCATCACGAGCAAGTTCAGTAAATGATGTTACGCTATAAACTTCAGAACTAATACCATAGTTTTTAGCTAAGATGTCAGCCGCATCACGTACATGACGTAATATCGAACCTGAACCTAATAACTGAACAGTCGGTTTACCTTTTTGACCTTCAACAGTATCAAGTTTATAAATACCACGACGAATACCTTCTTCTACACCTTCTGGCATTGCAGGCTGTGCATAGTTTTCATTGAGTGTAGTAATATAGTAGTAAACGTTTTCTTGTTCGCCATACATACGACGTAAACCGTCTTGCATAATAACCGCAACTTCATAAGCATAAGCAGGATCATATGAGATACAGTTAGGTATGGTTAATGATTGAATGTGGCTGTGACCATCTTGGTGTTGTAAGCCTTCACCATTTAATGTTGTACGACCAGAGGTACCACCAATCATAAATCCGCGTGCTTGCTGATCGCCAGCTGCCCACATTAAATCGCCAATACGTTGGAAACCAAACATAGAATAGTAAATATAGAATGGAATCATTGGGAAATCATTGGTGCTATATGATGTCGCAGCAGCTAACCATGAAGCCGTTGCACCACATTCATTGATCCCTTCTTGTAAAATTTGACCTTTTTCGTCTTCACGATAATAAGCAACTTGCTCTTTATCTTGTGGCGTATATTGTTGCCCATGTGGGTTATAAATCCCAATTTGACGGAATAAGCCTTCCATACCAAAAGTACGCGCTTCATCAGCCAAAATTGGCACTAATCGAGGTGCTAACTCTTTATCCTTAAGCATGATGTTAAGGGCACGGACAAATGCAATTGTGGTTGAAATTTCTTTTGATTGTGCTTCAAGTAGTGATGAGAATTCACTCAATGATGGAATTGAAACGGTACCAGAGAATTTGGTTAATCTTGATGGAACATAACCATGTAATGCATTACGACGTTCATGAATATATTTATATTCTGGAGTATGTTCCTCAAACTTGATATAAGGTAATTTTTCAAGTGCTTCATCCGTTACAGGAATATTGAAGAAATCACGAACATGACGCACACCATCCATATTCATTTTTTTCACTTGGTGGGCAATATTTTTCGCTTCAGCTGCAGCACCCATACCATAGCCTTTAATGGTGTGAGCAAGAATAACAGTTGGGCGATCTTTAGTTTCTTTTGCTCGTTGGAATGCAGCAAACATTTTAGCTGGATCTTGACCACCACGGTTTAATCTAAAGATTTCTTCATCAGACATATCTTTAACTAATTCAGCAGTTTCTGGATATTTGCCAAAGAAATGCTCACGCACATAAGCGCCATCTTTTGATTTTAATGTTTGATAATCACCATCAAGCGTTTCGTTCATTAGACGAATTAATTTACCTGATTTATCTTTTTGCAGTAATTTATCCCAACGATCGCCCCAAAGAACTTTAATCACATTCCAGCCTGCACCAGCAAATACACCTTCAAGTTCATTAATAATTTTACCATTACCGGTTACTGGACCATCTAATCGTTGTAAATTACAGTTGATAACAAATACCAAATTGTCTAATTTTTCACGCGTTGCAACGGTGATTGCGCCTTTTGATTCTGGTTCATCCATCTCACCATCACCTAAGAAAGCATAGACTGTTTGTTCAGACGTATCTTTCAGTCCACGATTTTCTAAATATTTTAAAAAACGTGCTTGATAAATGGCACTAACAGGACCAAGCCCCATTGAGACTGTTGGGAATTGCCAAAATTCAGGTAATAATTTAGGGTGAGGGTAAGAAGGTAGTCCTTTACCATGTACTTCTTGACGGAAATTATCAAGTTGTTCTTCGGTTAAACGACCTTCAATAAATGCGCGTGAATAAATACCTGGTGAAATATGTCCTTGGAAATAAACTAAATCACCACCATCTTTTTCGTTACGTGCACGGAAAAAATGGTTAAAGCAAACCTCATAAAATGTAGCAGCAGACTGGAATGATGCCATATGACCACCAAGCTCTAAATCTTTCTTTGACGCTCTTAATACCATCATAATTGCATTCCAACGAACGATTGAACGAATTCGTCGTTCTATTTCCCAATCGCCAGGATAAGCAGGTTGTTCTTCTACTGGAATAGTATTGACATAATTACTTGTTGAGGAACCAAAAAGTAGTGGTACACCACCGTCTCTTGCTTTATTGACTATTTGTTCAATAATATATTGTGCACGTTCTATACCTTCTTCGCGAATAATTGAATCAAGACTCTTGAGCCAATCTTGTGTTTCAATGGGATCGATATCATTCACTTGCATGTCCGACATATAAAAACCTCTTTTTTGTTTAAAAAAATGCAGTATTTGCTATCCTTAGCTATAACTAACTATATAAATTACAACTCTGCATTATGGAGTTTTATTTGTATCAGTCTGCCATTTTCATAAAAAAAGTAAAGCAAACCGAAGCTTAGAAAAGAATGTTAATTCCTATCAAATTAATCAACTATTTCAATGGTAACATTAAAAATAACGTTAATTAATTGATAAAAAAGAAATTTTAACAATAAATAAATACAAAAAATAGATAGTATACCTATACTGAAGTCATCTATAAGTTGTCAAATTATAGTAAAATTTGATATATATTGATAAATTTTTTGTTAATACTACCAATAACAATAAGCAATACCATGAGCACTAATAATGATATTATCATCAAAGATCTACATATTGTTCCCTATATGCAAACTTATCAAGCTATGCATGACTTTACACAAAATCGTCATGAACAAACACTTGATGAAATTTGGTTAGTAGAACATCAACCTGTATTTACCCAAGGAAAAGTGGGTAAAGCTGAACATTTATTAAATCATACGGATATTCCTGTTATTCAAACTGATCGCGGAGGTCAAATTACTTATCATGCCCCAGGGCAACAAATTATGTATATTTTATTTGATTTAAAACGACTCAAGATTGGTATTCGTGATGTAGTTAGTTATTTAGAAAATAGTGTCATTCAAACATTGGCTCATTATGATATTATAGCCTATGCAAAACCAGATGCTCCTGGAGTTTATGTTGATCATAAAAAAATTTGTTCACTTGGTCTACATATAAACCGAGGCTGTACACTACATGGGCTAGCACTAAATATTAATATGGATCTTACACCTTTTAATAACATTAACCCTTGTGGATACGCTGGATTACAAATGACACAGCTTAAAGAATATATCTCACAAATTGACCGTAACGAGATAAAACATTTATTAACTGATAATTTGATTAAGCAGTTACCCCAAAGATAAGATATTAATTATGCAAAATAATGAAACAATAATCAGAAGCTCGAAATACCGTGATGCTGACAAAACACGTTTAATCCCAACAACCACAGTAGAAACAACACCACCACTTAAAAAACCTGAATGGATGCGAATTAAATTATCTGCTTACTCAGATAACATAGCGCATATCAAAAACACCATGCGCAAACATGGGCTACATTCAGTTTGCGAAGAAGCATCTTGCCCTAACTTAGCTGAATGCTTCAATCATGGGACTGCTACTTTTATGATTTTAGGTGATATTTGCACCCGACGTTGCCCTTTTTGTGATGTTGCGCATGGCAGACCATTACCACCAGATAGTCAAGAGCCTATTAAATTAGCACAAACAATTCAAGAGATGAAATTACGTTATGTGGTTATTACCTCTGTAGACAGGGATGATTTAAAAGATGGTGGTGCTAGTCATTTTGCCAATTGTACTCGCGAAATTCGTGCATTAAGCCCTAATATAAAAGTTGAAACCCTCACGCCGGATTTTCGTGGTTGTGTTGAGCAAGCAATTGAAGTATTAAGCGAAAATCCACCTGATGTATTTAACCACAATCTAGAAAATATTCCACGCCTATATAAAAAAATTCGCCCTGGTGCTAACTATGAAGGTTCACTTAAATTACTTTCCGCCTTTAAAGAAAAACACCCCGAAGTGCCAACAAAATCGGGCTTAATGGTTGGACTTGGTGAAACTAATCAAGAATTAATTCAAGTATTAAAAGATTTACGTACCCACGGAGTAACAATGTTAACGCTAGGACAGTATCTGCAACCAAGCAAATACCACTTACCTGTTGAACGTTATGTTTCACCACAAGAGTTTGAAGCGTTAAAACAGACAGCTTTAGATATGGGATTTACGCATGCTGCTTGTGGACCTTTTGTGCGTTCGTCTTATCATGCTGATTTGCAAGCTATGGGTAAAGAGGTGAAGTAATCTTCACCTTTTTTATTGTTAAACCGAATAGCTAAATCAATTGTCTACGACCATAAAACGGCGGTTTTCGGTAACAATTTGTAGAAAGATCGGTAAGCTGATTTTTTCGCCTTTTTGTAATTTACCATTAAGATCATAAATTTTAGAACGACCAAAGGCATCTAAAACCACTGTTCTATCATCATAAAGTGCAGCAATCATATTTTCATCACCAGCAACTAACCATTGTCTAGGCTTCAAGTTAAATAAATTTTCACATTGGCTATACTGCTGTGGCGGTGTAGTGACATAAAATACGTCTTGCATTAATGTACAAATAATATCAGTTTGCGAAGTTACTTTCGTTATTTGTGCGCTTCCTTTATTTTTCCATGACATAATCAAGGGTACTTTTAGTGATTCACGATTAAAGTCGCTACCTGTATTACGTAATACTATTTTCTTCATTTCATCAATTTTAATATCATTCGTACCTGTAATAATAATAACCGTATCATCATAGGCATTAGATAATCTTAAATAAGCAATTAATGATTCAATATACTGATCTAATTTTTTTGCTTCAGATTGAAGAGTTGATATTGAAATTTTTTTATTTTTATCAAATAGCGAATATTGAATTATAGAAAATAAAGGCGCATGATTATCAAGACTATTCTGCTCTTCATGCCACTTCATCCAGTTTTCAGTTATTTGTTTATTAGACTCTCTTTTAGACTCTGGTATTGAGAAATTAGATAACAAAGCCGAACGATATAAAGGTTCAGCAAAACCATCTGCTGAAAATAATCCTAGATTATATTGTTGTTTAGTAACAACTTCGAGTAATACAGATGGTTTATGCCCAACCAAAATACTATTATAATAATTAGGAGCTAATCCATAAAACAATGAAAAATCATTCAAATAAGATTGATTACTTGCACCATAATGATTAGTAAAGGCAATATTATCTTGAGAAAATTCATTTAACCACGGCATATATTTAGTCAATAAATTAGTATTCCATCCATCAATAACAATCATTAGTACATTGTTTTTTGTTGGTTGCTGATCATAAACAATCCTTCCCAAAGGATATTCAATCGTCATTGCAAAAGGGTTTCCCTCTTGCGTAACACGATCGCGATAACCGTTTTCTTTCATAAAGCCATAACGTTCAAGAAAATGGCGGGCAGTCAAAGGATAAGAAAGTGGTAGACTTGATCGCTGCATAGTAATGGGCCGATAAAAATTAGCATCAGCCCAACTATGGATCAAATGCGAAGCAACAAAACAAACAATAAAAAAAATCACTACGGGTTTTGCATAACGTTTGCGTTTACTTAAGCTACGTAGTTTTTTCCAGCTCCATAATGAAAATAAAATCTCAATCAATAAAATAAATGGAATGGCAATAAATACCGTACTTAAATAAGAAACTTTTTGCGATGAGAATAATTGCCAAATCGACAAATTAAGATGCATTCTAAAATGCGAAAAAACTTCAATATCAATAATCAGTAATGAAATACCGACTGTGGCAAAAGCCGTTGCAATAATTCTTTGCCATCGAGAAGAATGAATAAAAAAACTTAACGGAAAAAGTAAAATTAGATAAGCGACAAAAGTCAAATAGCTAAAGTGACCAATTGCACTGATAATGGCATAAAATCGCCCCATAAAAGTACGAGGCCAATCTGCAATGAGTAAATATTGACTACCTAATAAAATAACCACAAAAATATTAAACAACGTAAACCAATGTCCCCAACTAACAATTTGCGAGGCACGATCGTCTTTGAAGTAAGTATTTTTGATTTTGAGCATATTTAGTCGTTGATTATGATGATAATGAAGTAAGACAAACAATAAATTGTGGCTTAGTTTACCTGATTTTGAAAAATCTTTCTGTAAATTTTTTATTTGTTAGCATAAAGATTTTGGTAATCTGTTGGCGATACACCTGATACTTGTTATAATTTAAATTTAAAATAAGCTAACAAAAAAGATAACAATTTTGGCCATTACACAACTCAACGCACAACAAATCCAACCTAATTTATCTTATATTTCTGGATTTAGTAACAAAACTAATACTTCAAAAGAATTAGCATTAGAAAAATCGGAACATTTACTCATGTGGCAACCACGTGTTGCATCTGCCTTGTCGCTGTTGTGCCCTAATAAGAGAGTATGCTATAGCCCACGTTTTATGTTGCTTAAAGCCCCTGAAAGTGAACTTTTTTTTGAACTATTACGGCAAGCTATTAAAGTCAATTTATCAGCTCCCCCAATCGGTTACAGTTATTTTTTCAACGAAAGCAAAATTATACTAGCTGAAGCGAAAAGCAAACAAGATAATTTTGCCACTCAAGACAATTGCTTATTTGCCTCTTCCGTTGATGCTGAAAAACTTTTTGGTTGTGTTAGACAACCTGAAAATAGCCCAATTAAATTACAAGCAGGACTAGTCCATCGTACTAATGGTGGCATTTTAATTTTAGGCCTTCGCTCGTTGCTTAATCAACCATTGCTATGGGCAAAGCTAAAGCAAATGGTGATAAAAAAAGAGTTTGAGTGGATTTCATCTGACGAATCTCATCCTTTACCTTTATCTATTCCACCAATGCCGCTTGACTTACGTATCATTTTAGTTGGAGATAGATTAAGTTTAGCTGAATTGCAAGATTTGGAGCCTGAATTTTATTCAACATCTATTTATGCTGAATTTGAAAATGAATTGCAGGTCAAATCGCCAGAACAAATCGAACAATGGATTAATTATTTAAATTTTATCGCGAACAAACAACAATTACCTAATATTGATACCTTAGCTTTTGCAAAAATTTACAAAGAAGCAACGCGCTATACTGGTGATCAATATTATCTACCACTTTCAGTTGACTGGATTAATTCATTATTAGTCAATGCAACTTACTTTATGCAAAATAATGTAATAGATGAATCAGCAATTACAATTGCGATAAAGAAAAAATCATGGCACGAAGGTTATTTGCAAGATAGAGTGCATGATGAAATCTTTAGTAATCAAATAATGATTAATACTAAAGATCAAGTCATTGGACAAATAAATGGTTTATCAGTAATTGAATATCCTGGAAATCCCAAAGCTATAGGTGAACCTACACGTTTAAGTTGCCTTATTCATTTTGGCGATGGTGAGCTAATTGATATTGAACGCAAAACAGAATTAGCCGGTAATATTCATTCAAAAGGAATGATGATCATGCAAGCCTTTATCATGTCTGAGTTTGCGTTTAATCACCAATTACCTTTTTCGACTTCTTTGGTTTTTGAGCAATCTTATAGTGAAATTGATGGTGACAGTGCTTCGCTTGCCGGACTTTGTGCAATCATTAGCGCTTTATCTCAGCAACCTATCGATCAGCAATTGGCTGTAACTGGTTCAGTGGATCAATTTGGTCATGTTCAAGCAATTGGTGGTGTTAACGAAAAAATTGAAGGATTTTTTGCCGTTTGTCAGCATCAAGGCTTAACAGGTCAACAAGGAGTGATCATACCAGCCACCAATCAACGCCATCTAAGTTTAAGTGATGAAGTTATTGAAGCTATTGAACAAGATAAGTTTTCAATATGGACAGTTGAACATATTGCCGATGCTCTTTATTTGCTTACAGGTATTCCGTATAAAGATAAAAGTAGTATCAATCTTTACCAATTAATTCATGCACGTATGCAGGCAGTATTATTACAAGACAAAAAACAAGATAGTTGGCTAAGTAAATGGCAAAAATATTGCAAAAAGTAGCAATACCCAATAAACTTTAGCCCAAAATTTTATTCATTGTGGAATAAAAAAGAGATCTAAGTAACTTTCAATTTTTTAAGGCATGTTTTAATTTACATTAAATAAAAGGTTTTTTTATGACATTTGAACGTAAATCATCGTACGATAAAACTGATTTAATTAAATCAGGAAATAATGAATTATTTGGTCATGATGGCCCACCATTACCATCTGATTTAATGTTAATGATGGATCGTGTTATCGAGATGAATGAAAACGGTGGTAATTTTGGCAAAGGTTTTGTCGAGGCCGAACTTGATATTAATCCTGATTTATGGTTTTTTAAATGTCATTTTAAAAATGATCCAGTTATGCCTGGCTGTTTAGGGCTTGATGCTATGTGGCAACTAGTTGGATTCTATTTAGGTTGGATTGGCGGTAAAGGTAAAGGACGAGCTTTAGGTGTTGGCGAAGTTAAATTCACTGGACAAGTATTACCAGCCAATAAAAAAGTGACTTATAAAATCCATTTTAAACGCGTAATTAACCGTAAATTAATTATGGGTATTGGTGATGGTGAAGTTTTTGTTGATGGCAAACTAATTTACCAAGCGTCTGATTTAAAAGTAGGTCTATTTCAAGATACCAACGCATTTTAATTTAACGTTATCTTTCTCTATCAGCTTTACTCTATATGAGTAAGGCTGCATGTCATGGCTTTTCTTATCATGTTCAAAACATAAGTAATTGTGAAATAACTGATTAATTTTCAAATAAAAACAACCTCGCAGCTTACTGAGTTTCAATAACCAATGTATAATAATACAAATTTTATATCTTCCCTTATTAATAATGAATCACTTAAAACGTTTATTTGTTTGTATCATTTTATTTTGTTTATCAAACACATTAGTTTATGCTGATTTCAGCGGTAAAGTTGTTAAAGTCATTGACGGTGATACAGTGGATATTTTAACCGTCAAAAAACAAAAAATCCGTGTTCGTTTACTTGATATCGATGCCCCAGAAAGAGGACAAGCTTATGGTAATGCATCTCGTAAATATTTAGCATTCCTTATTTCGGGTAAAAATGTATTTGTGAAAGAAAACAAAAAAGATGTTTATAAAAGAACCTTAGGTACTATTTTCTTAAATAAAGTTAATATCAATGCAAAAATGGTCGAAAATGGTTATGCTTGGGCATATCGTTATCATAACGTAGCTAACAATAGAATAATGGTAAAACTCGAGGCAAATGCTAAACAAAACAAAAAAGGGCTATGGAAAGATAAACATCCAATAGCTCCTTGGGATTTTCGTCATAGATAGCCAAACTCGCATTAGATATATAAATACAATTCGAATGTGTTGCGTGCGTTCGTTTATTGTAAATTCGACCTGTATTTAGCATCAATCTTTATCGCTTTCCCCAGAGGTTATATGCTAACATTGTTCTAGGCATAACGCGTTGTTATTGTTAGTTTTTAGCGGAATCATATTATAACAACATCTTTATGCCTTTTTATTTTTTTGTTGAAAATCAACCGCCCTACTATTTTTTAAGAAAGCTTGCTCCAACTTGTTGAAGTAAATCCATACCTTGTTTACAAGCTGACTCTTGATTAGCTGCAGGCATTGAGGAAATTTGTTGTTTACCCATTTCTAAATTTTGTCTAATTAAATCAGATTGTTGTTTAGTTAGAGAACCTTTAGGAATAGCTTTGACTAAACTTTCAACTTTATCAAAATAGGTTTTACATAATTCAGGTAAATCCGCCATAGAAATTGAAGAAAAACCTAATAACACAATAAACAGTAATCTTTTCATTTTCTTTCCTTATATCATAAGTTTGTTGATAATATCATTAAAAATGATAATTAATACTAGGAATAGCCAGAATATGGTAAAGAATTTAAGGAGGGAAGTCTATATAAGAAAATACCCTATCAATAACTATTTACCGATAGGGTAGCAAAATTAAAAAATAAAATTTAAATCTTAGATGATGGTAACATCCGCTGCTGCAGGACCACGAGGACTGTCTTGAATTGAAAATTCTACTTGTTGACCTTCACCTAATGTTTTAAAACCATTACCAGAAATCGCAGAAAAGTGTACAAATACATCTTTGCTACCATCCGCAGGAGAAATAAAACCAAAACCTTTACTTTCGTTGAACCATTTAACTTGACCAGTTTTCTTAGACATAATAATCTTCCTATAAATAAATTAATCTTAGCCACTAGAGGCTATATTCAAAAACATAAAACCTAGGTTACTTAACTAACACGAAGAAGAAGATACTGAAGAAAACTAATCTCTAAGACAAAGTAAACTACAAACTACATATATCTAAATGTTATAAAATAAATCCGCATGTCATATGCTTAGCTCTATTTACGCATAAAAAAGCAAGTAATGCAAGCAATCATTTAAAAAAGATTATTAATAATTAAAACATAAAAAATTATAACTTTTAATTCAACGATATAACATTATAAATTTATGCCTTATTAACTCTCGGCCATTTCTTTTGATTTTTTTATAGCTGCATCTACCGCATTAATAACTGCAGATCTAAATCCTTTTTCTTCAAGCGCATGAACAGCTTCAATGGTCGTACCAGCAGGTGAACAGACCATATCTTTTAACTCACCTGGATGTTTACCAGATTCAAGTAACAGCTTTGCCGATCCCATAACTGCTTGTGCTGCAAATTTGTAGGCTTGAGCTCTTGATAAACCGCCTTTCACAGCACCATCAGCTAGTGCCTCAATAAACATAAAAACAAAAGCTGGAGAAGAACCACTCACACCAACAACTGCATCGATTAAATACTCAGAAACAACTTCAGTTTCACCAATACAATTTAATAATTGTTGAACTATAGACAATTCTTCATCAGTAACTTCAGTGTTGGGGGTAATAGAGCACATAGCAGCATTGACAAGTGCTGGCGTATTTGGCATAACTCGAATAATTTTTTGTTCATAACCTACACATTTTGCAATTGTTTTAATTTTAACACCCGCTGCAATTGAAATAACGATAGTATTCTTCTTTAATTCTTTTTGAATATCATTAAGTACATCAACAATCACATTAGGTTTAACTGCAACAAATACAATATCAGACTCACGAGCAACTTCTCTTGCTGAATCCAAATTATTAATTGAATAAGTTTGATTAAGAGCTTGACCTTTTTCTAAATGAGGATCATAAACATAAAACTGTGTTCTTGATACAATATTACTGCCCAAAATTCCTTGCAAAATTGCCGTGCCCATGTTTCCTAAACCAATAAAACCAATTTTTTGTTCCATTTATTAATCACTTTTTAGTATCTATGCTTGTTGACAATTATAGAATATTTTTTGATCCAAAACCCAACTTTTACCAAAAATAGTTTATTGTTAACTATATTCACAAGTATTTTTAAATCTAAAGTTAATTTCTGTTAGAACTTATGAGCAATAATTGGGTATTTTATTTTTTATCGAAATAAACAAAATAAAGTTTTGGATAGTATTAATTGAAAATAATTTACATAACATATTATTGTTTAGCTCACAACTACAGAATTCTAAGTGACTATTAGGCAATAATTTACTACTTTTTTCTTGTCTAAATAGTCGTAATTAGATACGTTTTAAATTATAAAACTCAACTAAGGGCTAACGCATGCTACTCTAAAGTCTAAATCATCACCACCTCTATCGCCAACAATGCCTATATTTGTATCTACAACATAATTAAAGATATCATTAAAATCGTGTTTGTAATGAAAATCTGTAGTCCAATAATACCCTCGAAAATCCCCCCAAGCAGGCTCACCAACAAGAAAATATTCCCAATCACTATCTTTATAATAGATTTTAGTCGTCCGTCCCCATTCACTAAATAGCCCCCCCATCCAATAACCATTCTTTTTATAACTGATTTTTCGCGAATAGAATTCTTCAACTATACCATTTTGCCAATTCACAAGACCACCTCGTCTGGCATTGGTCAAGTCATGTACTTTTGTTACGCGATATCCACCACCATTAAAAGTATTACAAAACGTTACAGCATTTTGATATCCACCTGCACCGCCTTTTTTAGCCACATACCAACGCTCTAGCTTAAAACTATATAACGGTTGATTATTTGTATCCCTCCAATAAAATGTTGAAGGTATAAAAGTCCCTGGATGTTCAAAATTAGGGCCAGTTAAGGTAACTTTTACTAAACCAGTAGGATAAGTGTTTGCCGCATGCAATTTGAGTGTTACTCCCCCTTTAGAAATCGTATTACCATTAGTATTAATAAATTCTTTCGCTTTTATCCCTGCAACGCTCAGATAAAAAAATAGATTATGAGAACCTGTGGATGGAAAATTTGCTCCAGGATTAACTGAATTATAAGCATAAAATCCCCTATGCTTATTCCACTCACCATTCACAGGGTTGATAGAGGAAATTGCTCCGTCATAAGGGATTACACCTGAATGAAAATCAAATTCTAAATTCGGTTTTGCATAACAAAATTTTGGTCTATCAATTTTAGGATAAAGATAATAGGTATGCTTTCCACCCATAAATTTACCACTTTGAGATGGTATACCATATTCAGTTTTAATGCTGATATCCCCGACTTCTAACGTTAATTTATAAGGAGCATCACACCCATTGAGTAAGCTATTAGCATTATGCTTCACATAATCAGTAATATCTTGATCTTCTATATTTTGCCATTTTATTTTTAATCTACTACTCTCTTTACCTTGAATAACATCGCCATCATCATCTTTCAAGTAGCCATGACTTTCAAGAACTCTATCGGTTGATACATGTGGATAGTTTATAAATGGTACAAATGTTTGTATATCTGTAAAAGTTGCATCTGATTTATCCAAAATTATTGGTTCTTCCATACTTGAGCTATCTTCTGATGCATTAATAACCTTATTACCAGGCAATGTAATTGATAACAATGGAATAACTGAATTTGCGTGCGTCACTCCATCATCAAATGTTAAATATGGCGCACTGCCATGAATCTTTCTCTCTGTCATTGCTGAAAGCCCAGCTATTGCATTGCTTGATGTAATTAAGCTCAATAATGCAACTATTGTTCGACAAATACAGCGTTTAACACTCAACTTTAACAGAATTACAGCCAAAGCCCGGATATGTACCTGATGATTTAAAAAGGGAATAGAAAGCTTAAAAATTGACGATGCCTGTGAAACTAATTTAGTAACTTGTTCAAAAGCATATCTTTTTTTTTGTTTTTTTGTTTGTTTCTTCATTTTAATCGCTTGTTCGAACTTATTTTGTTTTAAAAAATTTACTTTTAGAGCCTGAAATACAATTGTGTGGTAACTAACAAAACAACGTTGTAAATTATAAATGAAAAAACATATCATTTTAATGTAAACTATTATTTTTTTTGTTAAAATTTGTAAAGATATCTTATTTTCCATTCTGAGCTATACAGTTAAATAGATAAAATTGGTTTACGCTCAAACAGGATTTCGATTTAATAAATTACAGCTCCACCATAATTTGCATACCATACTGCTGCCCTGTCTGCATAAGTGAGAAGATCTGCTTCGTTTTGCCTTCATTGATCAAATTACTAACTGCTGGAGTATTAATCAGTATTTCAAATAAAGCTTTACGTCCATTATTATCTGGAACTAATTTTTGACTTATAACAGCTCTTAGACTTGTTGATAATTGAGTACGAATAAAATCTCGTGAACTATCTTCAAATACATCGATGATACGATTAATGGTTTGAATAGCAGAACGCGTATGCAACGTAGCAAAAACTAAGTGACCAGTTTCTGCTGCTGTCAATGCCGTTTGGATAGACTTTTTATTGCGCAATTCACCAAGCAATATAATGTCAGGATCTTGCCTTAAAAGGCTATCAAGCGCATGGTCAAAATTCGTAAGTTCCCGTTGCTGAATTAATGAATATTGATTGTGATAAATAAATTCAATAGGATCTTCTAAAGTAAGAATGTGTTTAGATTGAGTCGAGTTAATGTGCTCAATTAATGATGCAAGCGTCGTCGATTTACCACATCCTGTAGCCCCCGTGACTAAAATAATCCCACTGTCATGCGTTATGAGTTCTTTAAATACCTCGGGAGCACCTATTTCTGCTAAATCTGGAATATGAGTTTTGATGATTCTAAATACTGCAGAAATACCACGCTGTTGATAAAATATATTGATTCTAAAACGCCCTATTCCAGGAGATTGGTAGGCTAAGTCAATTTGTTTATCTTGCTGTAATTGCGCTTTTTGTGATTCATTGAGTAACGTTAATAGTTCACCTTCTAAGTCTAAAGGCGATAACTTTTCATTTGATAAACATTTTAATTGTCCATTAATGCGAATGCGTGCAACTTCACCACTTGAAAGGTGCAAATCGGATGCCTTTTGCGTTACACTAAGCGATAACAGTGAATTTAACATTACATTTAACCTATTAGTTTATTAATTGGGAATTAATATGAATACAGTACGTGACAATTTACTCACTATTAAAAGCAAAATTCAAAAAATAACCGAAAGATGCGAAAGAGATCCCAATACAATAGAACTTATTGCTGTTAGTAAAACAAAGCCGGTGACCTTAATCAAACAAGCAATTGATGCAGGTCAACTTTCTTTTGGGGAAAACTATGTTCAAGAAGGTATTGAAAAGATCCAGCACTTTAAACAAACCCTTCCCAATACTCCATTAACGTGGCATTTTATTGGTCCATTACAATCAAACAAAAGTAAATTAGTTGCCGAACACTTCGATTGGATGCATACCATTGATCGCTTCAAAATCGCACAACGTTTAAATGACCAGCGCCCTACATCAATGGCTAAATTAAATGTATTAATTCAGGTCAATATTAGTCAGGAAGCAAGTAAATCAGGGATTTTACCTGACCAAGTCGCTGATTTGACTAAGCAAATACTTACATTACCCAATTTAAAGTTGCGCGGTTTAATGGCTATTCCTGAAATCGAAAATGATTTTGACAGACAATTACATGTCTTTACTAAAATGCAGGAACTGTTACATTCTTTACAATCCGATTATCCATTTATGGACACATTATCTATGGGCATGAGTAACGACATGGAAGCGGCGATTGTTGCAGGTAGCACAATGGTTCGCATCGGTACGGCAATTTTTGGAGCAAGGCAGTATTTGTGATATATTGCCTAGATAGTTTATTTTAAGGAGTGTTAAATGGCATCGCTTTATTTTTTAGGAAAAACCCTTTTAACGATATGCTTATACGTTTTAATTTTGCGCTTATGGATGCAACGAGTACGAGTCAATTTCTATAATCCATTTACCCAATTTATTGTCCGAATAACCCAACCAATTATTGCTCCATTACGTAAAGTTATTCCCTCTATTAAACAGATAGATACAGCTACATGGGTTCTTTTATACTTTTTTGCTTTCATAAAAATTACGTTTATTGGCCATTATGGAGTCATCAATAATTTTAGCTGGCCTGTTGGATACCTCTTATATGCCATTGCTGCCATCGCTCATGCTTTTGGACATCTACTATTTTTGTTATTACTATTTAGAGCAATTTTAAGCTGGGTAAGCCGAGGACAATCGAATGCTGATGAGTTGCTTGCACAGCTAACAGAACCATTTATAGCACCAATTCGACGCGTCGTACCACCTATTGGTATGATCGATATTTCATTTATGATTTTTGTATTTATTTTGATGTTTTTAAATATGTTTGCTATCGATATTGTTGGGGATTTATGGCTTGTACTTTAAATTCAAATAAGAGGAAACAATAGCTTCTTTAAGTTATGAACAAAGAGCTCGTTTTTTAGCGAGCTTATTTTGATCTAATAAAAATAAGTAAATAACTACAAGCCTTTCCAATACTAGAAGTTACCCAATAAAAGCAGTCAGGAAAGGTATTGATTTTATTTAATTTTTTATTCTTTTTCTTTAAGAGAAATCACATCATTGATATGCTAAATTAAATCATATAAAGGCTGGTGAACAATCTGAGGACACTATAACCCTTTTTAGAGAATATGATCTTCCCAACAAATCACATCTTTTTCATAAACAATTCGATTTTTAACAGAAATTTTTAGCTTGTGCATAAGCTTCTTATTACCTGTAATAAGAGGATGCCAATCGGGCAATCTCCCCGTTTCAGAAAAATAGCGATAAGTGCAAGTTATAGGTAACCATTTAATGGTGAGAAGATTATCGCGAGTCAACTTGATACAATCAGGTTCGTAATCGAAGCGGTTATAATAGTGCTTACACTGGCAAGTATTCGAGTCTAGCAAATTGCAAGCTACGTTAGTGTATAATATTTCGTCGGTATCTTCATCCATCAATTTATTTAAGCAACACTGGCCACAACCATCACAAAGTTGTTCCCATTCTTCATCACTCATTTGTTCTAGGGTTTTGTACTCCCAAAATGGTTCAATCATACTTTAAAATCATCTTCTTTTAACATTTGTAAAAAAAATCCATCAGTTTTAATTTTTTCTTCTATTTCATCAGAGGTACCAACAACAAAACGGCGTTTTCCGTCAAGTAATACCTTCATTGTAAACACTGGGATACCAAAAAGAGACATTATTTTTTCAGGAATAGCGGAAAAATCGTTTTCCTTTCCTATATATAAATAACAATTTTCTTTTTTAGTACTTCGATAAATATAACACCACATCATAAAAAACCTTTACTTATCAATATTATGTAAGACAATTTTGCAAATAAACACCAGCACCCAACAAACCAGGATCTTCATGAGTTATCACATAAACAGGAACTTTTTTGACTAAATATGACATACGACCTTTATGTTCAAAAGCCTGTCTAAATGGTGATGCCTTAAAAAACTCAATAAAGCGAGGCACTATGCCCCCAGCAATATAAACACCACCCTGCGTATTAAGCGTTAATACTAAGTTACCGCCAAAACGCCCCATAAAAGTACAAAAATAGGTTAAAGTTTGCAAGCAAAGTGGACAACTATGTGATAAAGCATTCTTAACAATAATATCTGGTGTAACCTCCTCTACTGGTTGACTGTTAATATGTAACAACGCTTGATAAATATTAACAATACCATTACCGGATAAAAAACGCTCAGTCGAAACTCTTCCAAATTTTTTGCGTAGTTGTGCTAAAATACGGTATTCATCGTCACTTATCATCGGAAGTTCAGTATGTCCCCCTTCTCCAGACAAGCTAATCCAACGTTCATTGACTTTAATCAAATGTGATACACCAAGCCCTGTGCCTGCTCCATAAATTGCAATGGGATAATTTAAATCAGGTTCATCGCCACCAATTTTTACAAGATCCTGTTTTGGTAATTTAGGAATTGACGTTGATACAGCAGTAAAATCATTAATTACCTCAAGCTTAATCAGATTTAATTCTTTAACAAGCTCAGAGCGTGAAAATGACAAATTGTTATTGGTCATTTTGATCACATCACTATCATCAATCGGACAAGCAATAGCAATACATGCCATTTCAACGATTATTGATTGGGATGCTAAATAGTTTTTAATTAATGTTAATAACACATCATCTTTTGCAATAAGTACTTTAGTAATTGCAGTTAACTCATTGGTCTCTAAATTATAAAGTGCAAATCGTGCATTGGTTCCACCAATATCGGTGACTAGTGCATATTGATTCATGCTATTTCCTTTGGTGACAAATTAATTTTATTCAAATAACAAGCTAGAAGAAAACATAATGGCAACTATTATTAAATAGTTATATTAAACTCTTTTAATTACCTTACATGAATAAGACAAAGATGATTTCCGCTAAACTATCAAAGTATTCACGGATAAAGACAAAAGGGTTAAGTAAATAATCTATAACCATTTTTTCAATTTAAAATAAATATAAGGAGCAACACCTGCTAGTAACATTAATAGTAATGAAAACGGGTAACCATATTCCCATTTTAATTCGGGCATAAATTCAAAGTTCATACCATAAGCAGAAGCAACCACAGTTGGAGGTAGAAACACAACCGAAACAACCGAGAAAATTTTAATAATTCGGCTTTGTTCAATATTAATGAAACTGGTTGCCGCTTGCATTAAGAAGTTCACTTTCTGAAATAATGACTCATTATGGGGAACAAGTGATTCAATATCGCGAATAACTTCGCGAGCTTGTTCTAGCTGATCTACAGGCATTTTTGCACGACGAACTAAATAGTTAACTGCACGTTGACTATCCATTAAACAAAGCCTTACCTTCCACGCGGTATCTTCAAGCTCTGCCAATGAAGTGATTGCTTCATCATAATGTTCTTGTGCAGAACGATCCATAATAATTAAACTTAATTCTTCTAATTCACTATAAATATTTTCGATTTGATCTGCTAACTGCTCAACTTTGACTTCAAATAAGTCAAGTAACACTTCATAAGGATTACCATCACTCATACTTTGATAGCGCGATCGCATGCGATACAACCGAAATGCAGGTAAATCACGTTCACGTAGTGTAAATAAACGTCCATTATGCACTGTAAAAGCCACAGTCGAGTTACCTGCACGATCTTCTGCATCTTCATAAAAGAAAAAAGAGTGAACATGTAGCCCTTCATTATCTTCAAAAAAACGAGCTGACGCTTCGATATCATCTAGCTCGATACTCGTTGCTAAGTTTTGTCCTAAATGTGTTAAAACAAAATCGCGATCGGCTTCTTCTGGTTCAATTAAATCAACCCAGGTTGCATTATTTATATCGCCTTCATTAATTTTTACTAATTGTTTGTTTTTTAGCCCAAACGCATTAATCATAAGGCCTCCTGTAGGGGAATAATCTTTTAGAACACAACATTAACAAATGTTTGGCATTATACCCGTTATAACAATAAATTCCTATGTCTAAGCCAATCTTTCTATATTTTTACAAAATGAGGACAAAATTCCATTATTGAATTAAATTCGCTGATATTACTGCAGTCTCATGTTACAATATGCGGCTTAAATACTTATGCAATTTTTAGGAGTTAATAATGGCCAATAGAGGAATAAATAAAGTCATTTTAGTTGGTAATTTAGGTCAAGATCCCGAAGTTCGTTACATGCCCAATGGTAATGCAGTTGCTAATTTTAGTGTCGCAACATCAGAATCATGGAAGGATAAACAAACAGGTGAAACCCGAGATCGTACTGAATGGCATCGTGTTGTTGTATTTGGTAAACTCGCTGAGATCGCAGGCGAGTATATAAAAAAAGGCACTCAAGTCTACCTTGAAGGACAACTACAAACGCGAAAATGGCAAGATCAATCAGGGCAAGATCGTTACACGACAGAAGTTGTGATCAATCCAATTGGCGGTATTTTACAAATTTTAGGATCACGTAATAGCGGTGAAAATATGGATGGTAGTTCACAAAACTGGGGACAAAGTGCTAATAATACTTCATCAGCACCAGCGTCTCAATCTCGTCCGACAACACAAAACACACCGGCACAACCTGCAGCTACACCAGAACCCCCAATGGATTTTGATGACGACATCCCATTCTAAAATCATCATTCATTTATCATACAATATTGGGCGTTAACTTACGCCCGCATACCATTTTCTATCCATTTCAATTATACTTAACAGAACTTTTTTCAGACCTAAATAAATCTATACTAGAACTTATACAAACTATCGGTTTTAGTTTAATTTTATTTATTCCATTAACAAATCCATTAACCACAGTGGTACTTTTATTAGGTCTATCCGGTGATATGACCAATGAAGAACGTAATTACCAATCAAAACTAACCTGTATTTATGTATTTATGATTATGGTAGTGTCGTTTTATTGCGGGCAATTGGTGATGACTACGTTTGGTATATCGATTTCTGGATTACGCATTACTGGTGGTATGATTGTTGGCATTATTGGCTTTAGAATGTTATTTCCACAACAGCCATCATATAAAAGCCTTGAAGCAGAGGCAAAAAAGAAAGAGATCTCAAATAATATCGCTTTTGTTCCACTCGCCATGCCAAGTACCGCTGGACCAGGAACCATAGCAATGATCATCAGTATGTCATCAACAGTAAAAAGTGGTGGCTATGACGTTTCCACTTGGGTTGTTTACACTGCCTCAATATTAGTGCCTTTATTGCTATGTATTATTCTTTGGTTTTGTATGCACAGTGCCGGCAGCATAATACGTTTTATGGGGAAAATTAGCATTAAAGCCACTTCAAGAATTATGGGATTTTTATTAGTTTGTGTTGGTACACAATTTATAATCAATGATGTTAAAGAACTTATATTAAGCTTGCCTAATATTTAATATAAAAAATCAATTTAACAAAATTAAAGAGCTGGTATGTTTTTAATCATCTCCACTCGCATTAAGTAATCATAAAACGGGACTAGCTGTTTAAACCCTTTAGCCAATTTTTGGGGTAAATCACTATTTAACACGTCTTCAATATGATTGCTTGTCACCATAACCGCAAGGTTTTTTCGGTTATACCATGTAGCTATTTTTGCATCTTGCTCTTTGATTAACGGTCGTTTATAACTTTCACCAACAAGCTCAAATGGTTTTTTAACACAATGCGTCATCGCTAAAAATTTCTTAGTATCATTAAGGATTTCTTTCCGAAAAATATCCATCGTTTGTTTTGATGAACAATAATAACCAAGACCATATCGATAACTACTTGGATTAATTTAAAAAAAGTAAGCGGGAGCTTCTTTCCAATCTAGATTAGGTCGTTTAAACGTTAACCATAGCCGATTACGATAAAGTGATTTATCATTTGAAAAACGGGTATCGCGATATATACGTGAAATCGTTTTACCAATAGCAGGACGAGTTTCAAACCACTCATCAATTTTGAGCATTTCTGGTGTTAGTTGTTCAACCAAAAGTCTAAACGGCTTGACTAAATCATTATCATAAATAGCACGATGTTCTTCAAACCATAGTTTGCTGTTATTTATCCAAACGTCTTGCAAAAAATTAAGACCAGCTTGGGTAAAGCCGGTAAAATCAGCCATAGATCAATCCTTAAATAGTGCCCTTACTTTTTCTAAATCTTCTTGCGTATCGACGCCAATTGCTGGCGATTGCTTTGCAACTGCAACATGTATTTTTTCGCCGTACCAAAGTACTCTAAGCTGTTCTAACATCTCAATTTGCTCAAGTGTAGATGGCGCCCAATTAATATACTTGCGAATAAAACCAGCGCGATAAGCATAAATACCAATATGGCGAAGATAAAAATTACCAATACTGGACTGTTTTAATAGATCAACCGATTTAGAAAAACGATCGCGTTCCCAAGGAATCGTAGCACGAGAAAAATAAAGCGCATAACCCTTTTTGTCGGTCACAACTTTAACCGCACCGGTATTAAATGCTTCTTCAACAGAATCAATTGGCACCGCTAATGTTGCCATTCCCGTTTTATATTGCACCAAATTTTCAGCCACTTGGTCAATAATAACAGGAGGAATTAAAGGTTCATCCCCCTGCACATTAACAATGATTTCATCATCAGCAAATTGGAAAGCATTAATAACTTCTGCCAACCTTTCTGTACCAGAATTATGCTTGTCACTAGTAAGAATGACTTCACCACCATACGCTTTGACTACATCAAAAACTTGTTGATGATCAGTTGCAATAATCACTCGATTAGCTGACGATTTTTTTGCTTGCTCCATCACACGCACAATCATAGGTTTACCGTGAATATCCGCCAATGGCTTAGCAGGTAAACGGCTTGAAGCATACCTAGCAGGAATAATAACCGAAAAATTCATAACTAATGCCTTATATTTTATTCTTGAACAGACGGTGATTGATTTAGTGGTTTTGCTTCACATTCAAGCAAAACAGGAATGCTATCTTTTATTACATAAACCAGATTATCTGCTTGGCAAATCAACTGCTGGTTGTTGGCATCATATTGTAGTTGGCCATGGCACTTAGGACAAGCAAGTGCGCTTAATAGGATTTCTTTCATATTTTATTCTCTTTGAGATTTTGTCTTAGCTAATAACAAACAGATTTGATCAATTGCCTCATGAGGTATTACCGCATCAATAGGTAGATACCACCAATTTTTCTGGGCAAATTGCCTACATTTAACTGCATCTTTTTCAGTCATTAAAAGTGTTTGTTCACAACTTGCCAAATCATTTAATAGTGGCAAAGTAAATTTTTGATGATCAGCAAAAGAAGCTGTTTTAACCACATCAATTTTCATGTTGATGAGCATATCAAAAAAACGTTTTGGATTACTAATACCCGCAATAGCACAAATATTTTGCAATGAAGATAATGCTTTTTTTTCTTTAGTTAGCAAATTTACTGCATATAGTGGTGTTAATTGCATGGTGTACGTTTTATTTGGATACTGTTCAGCCAGATTATTTACACTATCACCGTTTATAATAATCAGATCAACCGATTTTAATCGTCTTTTTCGCTCTCTCATTGGTCCGGCTGGCATCCACCATCCATTACCAAATAAACGTTTTCCATCAACCACTACCACTTCAATGTCGCGTGCTAATGCATAATGTTGCAAACCATCATCAGTCAAAATAACATCTAAATCATACTGCTTTAATAATGATTGAACAGCTTCAGCTCGATGGGGCGATACCGCGACAGGCACATGAGTACGTTGAAAAATAAGTACCGGCTCGTCACCAGCTTGTTCGGTTGTGGTTGTATTATTTAAAATAAGCGGATAGTTATCAGCCTTACCACCATACCCTCTCGAAACAACTCCGACTTGTAACCCTTTTTGTTTTAACGATTCAATTAAACCAACAACCAGTGGCGTTTTGCCATTACCGCCAACAGATAAATTGCCGATAATGATAATAGGTATAGGAGAACGCCAAGATTTAAGAATACCTAACCGATACAAAGAGCGACGAACAAAAACAATCAAACCATATAGTAAAGAAAATGGTATAAGTAACCAAAATAAACGATTTTTACCATACCATAGTTTTTCAATCATAACTTTAACATCACTCAATTAAATTTTGTAAAATTGTTTTATATTCCAATGTCTATATAACAATTATTAAAATAGCTGCTTATAACAAATAATAGCTTATTTTACTCATAAATGGGTAAACTACCAAACCAATCATGATACCATCGAGGTTTAATTTCACCCCGCATAGTTTTTAATTGCCAGGTTTGTTTATCAAAAAATAGACTTATTTGGCCACTCTTCGCGGTAACAAAATAATCTAATTGTAAATCTTGATATTTTTTCATTACCTTAGTGGAAGGCAATTTCCAAGGGTTATAACGGGAAGTAGAAACTAACGACCTTAGCGGTTTAACATGACTTAAAAAAGTATAACTTGATGACGTACTACTACCATGGTGTGGCGTTTGCAAAATGGTCGAAGCTAGCTGATTTCGATACTTAGACACTAACTGATATTCCTGATTTCGCTCTAAATCCCCAGTTAATAATACAGAAAAGTTCCCATCAGTTACTTGTATTACACAAGAGTCCTCATTTTGGGCATATTCAACCAATTTATTAGGCCACAATATATTAAATGTCAACTCGTTCCAATTAACACGATTACCAGCTAAACATGAATAGTCATTATTTAAATCAAAAGAGGAACTCATTAACCATGCCTTAGGGTAAATTTTTTGAAGCAATTTCAAACCTCCAACATGATCATTATGTTGATGACTAATAATAATGCCTTGTACATTCAAATTATGCCATTGCAAAAAAGGAATAATCACCTTTTCCATAGCGGAACTTTTTCCCCAGTTGGCTCCCGTATCATACAAAATAGCTGACTTTCCATCATGAATAACAATCGCCAATCCATGACCTACATCGAGCATATCCAATCGCCAACGATAATGCTGATGTTTAAAAAGTGGCGTAACTAATAGCATAAAAATGACGAATAAAGTAATTCCAAAACAACGCCACGCTCCAGTGCGTATTATAATGACAATTAGCCAGCCCAAAAAACTTAACAAATAAAAGTATGAAGGAATATTAAGCCACAATAAATTAAACCAATTCAAACTGAAAAATAACCATTCCAACGATTTATCAGCAACCATCCACCACCATAATGCGATATAAAAACAATCCATAAGACTAAATGCCAACGCAAATAAAACAGCAGGAAAAGTGCATAATGAAATAATAGGAATAGCAATTAAATTCGTTAAAATAGAAACCACACTAACGCCCTGAAAAACAAAAAGTTCAATAGGCAATAACAACAAGGTTAACCCCAATTGCAGATGCAATAACCTAACCATATACCAACGCTTTTTATACTTTATTTCTTGAGGTATTGGTAACCATTCAAATAAAAAAATTAAGCTAATTACCGCATAACAAGATAACCAAAAACTCTCAGATAAAATCATCAACGGATCAAACAACAATAACAACGCAATAATTCGATTAACTTTTTGCCATGCACTAATTTGATGCTTTTTATAACGTAAATAGATCCAAATTGATAAAGCCAATATAGCACGCAATGTAGGTGGACTGAAACCAGTTAACCATGCATAAAAAAGTGCACATAACCAACCAACGATAATCGGTACAAAAAAATAGATAAAACGTTTCGGAATAAAAAACAGAACAGTCTTAACAAAAAAACAACTAAGACCAAAAACTAATAAAATATGCATACCAGATATTGCCATTAAATGAGCAACACCTGTTTGCATCATCACAGTACGAAGCGAATCATCTAATTGAGAACGATCACCAAAAGCAAGGGCAAGGAGTATGCCTCGATAACTAAACAAATCAATGTAAGGTAATGCCAAGTCAATAATAGATTGTTTTAAATTAGACTTACCATCTAACAGTTTGGCTTCAATTACTTTAGCAGATAATAGACTTCGGTTTGCTATCGAAAAGCGCTGGCTATCAAATCCCCCCTCATTTAAATAGCTATGCACAACTTTTGTTTTTAGTGTTAACTGCCAGATTTGACCCGATTTTGGTATAGCTAAATCATCCCAATAAACTGAGATCAGAATATCATTAGAAAGCGTAACATCTGAAATAGAAAAAACAGAAAATGACATATAATAAGGTTCAATAGCTGTTGTAGCTTGTCTAGTATTGATATTTTGGACTTTGGCTTTAACAACTAGCGTTTTATCGATATAAGGCGAAATACTTGATAAATATTGCTTAGAATAAGCAGTAGACCACAAAACACCTAAACCAAACACAACAAAAATAGACAAATACCAACTCAATTTAGCCGGAAAAATCAAGGTCAAAATGACTAGGATAATGGCAATAAAATACCACTGAAGATCAGATAATAAATGTGGCAAAAACAATAACGGTAAACAACCTAATGAAAACATGATCGCCAATAAATCAAGAGAACAAAATTGTCGCATCTGCGCTCGCTATATTCATTCAAATAAAAAGTCAGCTTATCAATTGATATTATAAAAAAATAACTGAATTTGAATCTTTCGATCTGAATTCCATTTTAACCATTAATCTTGATAAGATTTACTGAAATTACATGTAACGATTCAGAGATTGTTAACGATGATAACTAAAGAAACGTTGATTTGTTTTAACTAATTAATTATGGAGGGGCCTAGATAAAATAAGAGGAGTTCAATTGTTTAAAATAAAAAAGCCATTGATTTGACTCAAAGGCTTTTAGCTAAGTATAGAATTTAAAGACTATGCTTTTGCTGCATTATTTACTCTCTCACGCAGCTCTTTACCCGGTTTAAAGTGAGGAATATATTTATGTTTAACTTCAACATTACCACCGGTTCTTGGGTTTCTTGCTTTACGTGGTGCACGATAGTTTAAACTAAAACTACCAAAGCCTCGAATTTCTACACGATCGTTACTTTCCATAGCTAAAGCGATCTGCTCAATGATATCTCTAACTGAATCATCAACTAGTTGCATAGGAAGATGTGTCCGCCAGTTAACAATTCGTTCTACTAAATCTGATCTGTTCATGATCACTCCTAATTTATTTATGTGGCACGTAACTTTTTCATTCTATACCATAAAAGAAAAAGAGGGCAAGCCCTCTTTACTCTTTACATCAATATTTTTTACTCAGTTTTTGATGCGGCTTTGAATGCTTCAGCCATCGCATTAGTAAATGATGCATCTTCTTGAGTTGCAGTGTTATTTACCGCAGCAAGTGCTTCTTTTTCGTCAGCTTCATCTTTAGCACGTACCGATAATGAAATTGCACGAGTTTTACGGTCAATATTCACAATTTTAGCTTCAACTTCATCACCTACTTTTAATACAGTTGTCGCATCTTCAATACGCTCACGAGCGATATCTTGTGCTTTTAAGTAACCTTCGATACCTTCAGCGATTTCGATAGTCGCACCTTTAGCATCAACTGCAGTTACAGCACCTTTAACAATTGTACCTTTTTTGTAGTTAGAAGCAAAACTACTGAATGGATCGTCTTCTAGTTGTTTAATACCTAAAGAGATACGCTCACGTTCAGCATCAACTTGTAACACAACCGCCTCAATATCATCGCCTTTCTTATAAGCTTTAACCGCTTCTTCACCAGGCATATTCCAAGAGATATCTGAAAGATGAACTAAACCATCAATACCGCCATCTAAACCAATGAAAATACCAAAATCAGTGATTGATTTGATCTTACCGCTAACTTTATCACCTTTATTGTGTGATTCAGCAAACTGTAACCATGGATTTGGTTTACATTGTTTAAGACCAAGAGAAATACGACGACGTTCTTCATCAATTTCAAGAACAATTACCTCAACTTCATCACCTAAGCTAACCACTTTAGATGGGTGAATATTTTTGTTTGTCCAATCCATTTCAGAAACGTGAACTAAACCTTCGACACCTGTTTCGATTTCAACAAAACAACCGTAGTCAGTTAAGTTAGTTACCTTACCTGTTACTTTAGTACCTTCAGGGTAACGTTTAGCAATTGAAACCCATGGATCTTCGCCTAATTGTTTTAAGCCAAGTGATACACGTGAACGGTCTTTGTCAAATTTAAGTACTTTAACAAGTAATTCTTGACCCACTTCAACCACTTCACTTGGATGTTTAACGCGTTTCCAAGCCATATCAGTGATATGAAGTAAACCATCAACGCCACCAAGATCAACAAATGCACCGTAATCAGTAAGATTTTTGATAATACCTTTAACTTCAGAACCTTCTTGTAGATTTTCAAGAAGTTGTTCTCTTTCTGCGCTATTTTCTGATTCAATAACTGCACGACGTGAAACAACAACGTTATTGCGTTTTTGATCTAATTTAATAACTTTTAATTCAATTTCTCTGTTTTCGATATGAGAAGTATCGCGTAATGGGCGAACATCAACAAGCGAACCTGGAAGGAACGCACGAACGCCATTAAGATCAACCGTAAAGCCACCTTTAACTTTACCATTGATAACACCTAAAACTGTTGCAGCATCATCAACTGCTTTTTCTAAAACTAGCCACGCTTCATGACGTTTAGCTTTTTCACGAGATAAGATTGTTTCACCGAAACCATCTTCAATTGAGTCAAGTACAACATCAACAACGTCACCGACTTGAACTTCTAATTCGCCTTGGGCATTTTTAAACTGCTCTACTGGAATTGCCGATTCAGATTTTAAACCAGCATCAACTAAAACAACATCTTTGTCGATAGCAACGACAGTACCGCGGATCATATTACCAGAACGAGTGTCTAGTTGATTTAAAGACTCTTCAAAGAGTTGAGCAAAAGATTCAGTCATATTTTTATATCTTAAATTAATATTAACGTCCACATTACATCCTGTCTTATGGGGTTATTTACGATACTCCACTCATCCTTGAAATAGAGCTTGGTTAACACACGCTGTAAAACAAACTTACAACGCAATTCTTTTGTTTATATACGTAATAGATTGATTAAAAACATCTTGAATCGAAAGCGATGTAGTATCAATTATTAGTGCATCAACAGCAGGTTTTAGCGGCGCAACAGCCCGATTACGATCACGCTCATCACGCGCAGTTATCTCCTGCAAAATTTCGGCGAATTTAACATGATTTTGCTTATGTTGCAACTGTTTCATTCGCCTTTCTGCACGAGAGTGCGCACTTGCATCAAGAAAAATTTTAACTGGCGCATCACTAAACACCACGCTACCCATATCACGACCATCAGCAATCAAGCCTGGAGCTTTCCTAAAGTCACGTTGGCGCTGTAATAAAGCTGTTCTAACAGAATTAATTGCGGCTACTTTTGATGCTACCCCACCCGTTTGTTCTGTACGAATTTCGTTAGTGACATCAACATTATCTAATAACACTTTAACGTCACAACCATAAGTATCAAACGTTAGTGGCAAATTAAGGGCTAATTGGGCTAATTGACTTTCATCATCCAACGCAATGCCTTGCTTAAGTGCGCTAAGTGCTAGTACACGATAGATAGCGCCAGAATCTAAAAGATGCCATTTAAAATGATTAGCTAACGCTTGGCATAAAGTGCCTTTACCAACACCACTTGGCCCATCAACAGCAACAACGGGAACAAATTTATTCATTTTATTCTTCGCTTAATCGTTTAAATTGTTCAAAATAATCAGGAAAAGTCTTCATTGTGCATTTAGGATCTAATATTGTCACAGACGTATCAGAAAGTGCCACCAATGAAAAACACATAGCGATACGATGATCATTATAAGTTTCAATTTCAGCATGGGTTAATTTAGCGGGTGGCACAATAGTAATATAATCGCGACCTTCATCAACGGTTGCACCAACCTTTTTTAACTCCGTAGCCATTGCATGTAAGCGATCAGTTTCTTTAACTCGCCAATTATAGATATTGCGAATGGTAGTAGGAGTTTTAGCAAACAGTGCTGTTGTAGCAATGGTCATTGCCGCATCAGGGATATGGTTCATATCCATATCAATACCGTGTAATTCACCACATGAACATTCAATATAATCATCAGCCCAAGTTACTTTAGCGCCCATTTTTTCAAGCACATGGGCAAATTGTGTATCACCTTGTAAACTTTTTTTACCAATACCCGTGACTCTCACTGTGCCACCTTTAATTGCAGCCGCTGCTAAAAAATAAGAAGCAGAAGAGGCATCGCCTTCAACTAAATAATCACCTGGCGCTTGATAACACTGATTAGCTTTAATAATAAATTTTTGATAGTTATGATTTGTCACCGAAACACCAAAAATAGCCATCATTTTGATAGTAATATCAATATAAGGTTTAGAAACCAAATCGCCAATTATGGTAATTTGAGTATCATTTTGGGCTAGTGGCGAAGCCATTAATAACGCAGTTAAAAACTGGCTAGATACCGAGCCATCAACATCAATGTTACCACCAGTAAAACCACCTTGAATATGTAGCGGCGGATAACCTTTATTTTCAAGATAATCAATTTTAGCACCACCTTGGCGTAGAGCATCAACTAAATGACCAATCGGACGTTCCTTCATACGTGGCTCGCCGGTTAACACAATGTTATTATGACCAAGGCATAATGCCGCAGCTAAAGGACGCATAGCAGTCCCTGCATTACCTAAAAATAGTTCTAAGGCATGGGTCGATTGCAAAATTCCGCCCACACCTTGAACATCACAAATGGTGCGATCATGTGATAGCTGATACTTAACACCCAAGGCCGCAAGTGCATCAAGCATATAACGCACATCATCACTATCAAGCAAATTAGTTAAGCGTGTATTACCTTTACTCAATGCTGATAGTAATAACGCACGATTAGAAACACTTTTTGAACCTGGCAAATTAATAGTACCATTAAATCTTTTTATCGGTTGTAATGTTAGGGATAACATAATGACTCTCTTTAATATTCTTTAAAATTTTTCTAGTGTCGTTTTTAATAAATCAATTGCTTGCCTATCTTTAGCACTATTTTGCCATAACTTATCAAATAAATGACGATACCGTTTAATAGCATCATAAGATGATGTGATTGACGCAATACCAGTAGTAACATTAGGTAACTCACCTAATCGAAACGGACTCATTGCTAATGAAATAGGATTTCCATCCTGATAAAAAATCTGAAAAGCGATTGATGGAATAGCTTCTTGTGTAATAGCAATAGTTGGAGCAAAGGATTGTTGTTCTATCAGTTCAATTAAATGATAAACTTCTTTACGTGCTAATAACATTCTTTCAGACTTCTTACCTGGCGAAATTGTCAGATTTCCTACTAAGCCAATATGCAAAAAACGCTCTACATTACGTAAGCTAATTAAATTGATAACCTTTGGAACTGATTGATGAAACTGCTTTTTACGTTCTTTTAAAATCGACAAAATAACTGAATATTTTTGATGATCAATCAACTCGTTTGATTCATTTAGCATCATAGCTAAATGAGTCAAATAATCAGGTGAAGTTAATAAAAATGAAAAAGGGTCGAAATGAGAATAGATATGGGTTGATTGTTCTTCTAACTGGCGCATACGCTCAAAAAAACCGTCACCACTCGAGTAATATTCGGTATCAATTCCAAGCAAACTCGCAAAAGAAGTATCGAGTAACAAGGCCAACCGTTCTAAAGTTTCAATTTTAACGATTTCGCCTTTTTCTAACCGATAGACTGCTGCTCTTGAAATTTTAAGACTGTCAGCAACATCTTCAGCCTTCAGCGAAGCGGCAATCCGATACGCACGTAAACGTTGACCTATAGCACAATAATCAATCGATCCAGTAATCATAATATACTCAAACTATTGGGATTTTGGCAGTGTATCACAAGGTGATAGCAATGCCAATTTTTGGCAAAATGTTTCAGATGTAATCTATATTTTCATCAACAACTTAAATAATACTTATTTTAATAACTCATTTTGCAATGCCGATACATTTTCAAATTCAGTAAACTCAGAAATTGCTTCTGGTTGTTTAGCACTATCTTCACGCTTACCAAGAACTTGCGATGCAAATACAAAACCTTTTTTATCCATAACTGAACGGTTATAAAAATCAACTAAATCTTGTTGAGTGATTTTTTTCAATTGTTCAATTTTTTTGTTCCGTGAATCAAACGCAAAACGCGAATCCCGATAGTCAGCCATATAACGACTAAACTCTTCATCCAATGTTTGCGGGGGCATTTTCAATTCATCAAGTGCAGCTTTTTTATATTGTTCTATATCTTCTTTAGATAATGCTTTAAGCTTATTTAATATAACAGGATAGAATTCTTGATAACGCTTAAATAAATAAGCTGGATCGTATTGGTTGCTTTGAATGATAAAACTCATCCCTACTGAATCCCCTACTGTAACAGGGCCAGCAAATACAGCGTAACCAAGTTGCTCGTTAGTACGCAATTGATCAAAAAACCATGGCGATATGATTTTAGACAGAGTATAACTTATCATGCTACTACTAATTCGATCATAACCGGTTGGAATATAGCTCATCATCAAAGCATTATCAGTGCTTTTCGCATGTTGAGTCATTTTGGCCTCCAATGATTTTTTGATCTGAATATTATCAACAGGAGTAAATTCAACATCACGTACTAGTGTTTTCTGGATGGAATGATAAAGATCTAAAGAATCTTCGTTAGACAAATTACCCAAGCTAACCATATAAGGTACTGAGTGGGTTAATAAATTATCGCGATAAGTTAACACGTCATTAATAGTCATGGTTGCTATAATTTGACGTCTCTCATCCTGTTCAAAATAATGCGGTAAATCTGACAACTCATTAACAGGATTAACCGCCAACCGATAACTTTTAGCATGCTCAAATTTATCCAATTCTTGCAAATACCAAGATTTAGCTAATACTAAACTTTGCTCATCAATCGTCACATTGCGATAACTATTAAGTATTGCTGTCACCATTTTAGGTAGATGCTGACTGAAGCCGCTAGCTGAAATCATCAGGCCATTATCATTATTCGTTGATAACGAAATACCCGCAACCCTAGCCTGAAATCGTAATTGTTCTAAATTACGACTTGCAATGTAATCAAGTAGATTAAAAGCGACTTCTGCTTTAGCGTCACTAAAAGCCTCGTTATTCCGTAACGAAAGCACAATCACCGCTTTAGGTTCAGTTTTGAAATATTGACTAACAAAATGAAGATGATTACCACGTTTACTAAACCCAGCTGGTTGAGCTTGAGCACGGTTTTGCTTCACAATTGAAAAATCGTCAGGAATATAAGGATTTAATTCAGGTAAACTAAATGTGAAATTTTTGCCTAAAGCCAACCAATTCGCTTTTTGCTCACTAGTAATATTATCGATTTTATAAGGTGCGTCTACAAAATAAGCCGTCTTATTAGTTGTTTGATTTGGTGAAATAATCCAAACTCTAACGTTATCGGGCGTTAGGCTTTTTAAGCGAGTGGTGATCGCTGTTTTATCAAAATTATTAGCAATAAAATCAGAATTTAATATATTTTTAACGGGGTACAACAACATCTGATCAGATAGCCATTCCACATAAGACATATCACGCTCAACATCCTGATACTTAAATTCTAACGCTAAAACTTTCTTAAGTTCTTCATAATAAGCATCAGAAATTCCTTGCTTTTGAATTAACTGTAAATAATTAAAAATAGCCCCAATAACTTTATCTTTTTGAGCGAGACCATCGTTGGTTAAGCTCACATTAATACTCAACATACCGCTATTACCATAACGGATAGGGTTGATAGATGAACTAATACCCTCAATAAGTCCCTGCTTTTGTAACTGATCAGACAACGTGTTAGGACTACTATTATCAATTAAATAAGTGATATATTCATCGCTTTTATCAGCAAATTTATCTAAATTGTTTTCCATTGGAAATTGTAAAAATAGCAATTTCTTAGGTTGCGCTGGCACCATTGCAATCTGTTTGCTTAGCACATTTGGTGTGATCGCTGGCTTATCAACTATTGGAGCATTAATGTTTTTATTAGGGATTTTACCAAAGGTGTTTTCAGCTAATTTTGCTAATTTATTGATTGACTGATTACTATAAATTACCCCCACCATGATATTAGACGAATAATAATCTTTATGAAAAGTCACTAAAGCATCTTGTAATTTACTACTTGGCTTATCACTTAATGTTTCTAAATTGCCACCCGAAAATTGTGCCGATGGGTGATTAGGGTTAATAGTTTCGGAATTAACTTGTTCAATACGAAAACCATCGTTCGATCTAGCCATCGTCATTTCGGCATTAACAGCATTGCGTTCTTTATCGGCAAATTTAGGATCTAAATTGGGTTCAGCAATAGCATCAGCTAAATGGTCTAGCGCTTTATCAAATGCGCTATTTTCGACCTCAAAATAAAACGCAGTTCGATGTGTGGCAGTACTAGCATTATAGCTACCAGAATGAAGACTTAAAAACTGAGAAAAGCTAGCTGGTTCGGGATACTTAGTCGAGCCCATTAGCACCATATGTTCAGTATAATGCGCCAAACCTTGCTGATCTTTAGGATCTTGCAGAGAACCCACTGGCAATGCTAATGATGCCAGAGATTTTACGGCTTTAGAATCTGACACGAGTAATACCCGCATTTTATTTGCCAGCTCAATAACTTCATATTGTCGTTTATCGCGTTCGCTTTGTTGTACTTTTTCTAGCAAAACAGGCGTTGTTAGCTTGTTTGCGATAGCAAAAGATGAAGATGAAGTAGTAAGCAGTAACGCAATAAACCCACTAATAATAAAATTAATTAATTTTTTGTTTTTATAAACCATAATATCTGCTCGCTCAACTCAGTTTTAAAAGTAACAACAAAAAGTAACTTTATCCAAATACAACTGTATTTTAATAAAGTTTATGATAAACAATGAAAAATTAGTGTTCGCGAGTTTTTCTAAATTCAACATCAGGATACCGTTCTTCAGTCAAATTCAAATTAACCATACTTGGCGCAATATAAGAAAGGTTATCTCCCCCATCTAAAGCCAAGTTTTGCTCGCATTTACGTTTAAATTCTTCCAGTTTTTTCACATCACTACACTCAACCCAACGCGCAGTTGTAACATTAACGGCCTCATAAATCGCCTCAACGTTATATTCAGATTTTAAACGCGCAACCACCACATCAAATTGCAGCACCCCAACCGCACCCACAATTAAGTCATTATTGGTTAATGGACGAAACACCTGAACGGCGCCCTCTTCAGACAATTGCACTAATCCTTTTAGTAACTGCTTTTGTTTAAGTGGATCTTTAAGACGAATTCGACGAAATAGTTCTGGCGCAAAGTTAGGAATACCAGTAAATTTCAAATCTTCATCTTGAGTAAACGTATCACCAATTTGAATGGTTCCGTGATTATGTAAACCAATAATATCGCCAGCATAGGCTTCCTCAACATGTTCACGATCGCCGGCCATAAATGTTAAGGCATCAGAAATATTAATATCTTTGGCAATACGCACATGACGTAACTTCATACCTTTTTCATATTTACCCGATACAATGCGCATAAATGCCACGCGGTCACGATGTTTAGGATCCATATTAGCTTGAATTTTAAAAACAAAACCACTAAATTTTTCTTCTGATGATTCAACTTCACGCTTATCAGTTTGACGAGGTTGAGGAGTTGGTGCCCAAGCAGTTAAACCATCAAGCATATGATCAACTCCAAAATTACCTAATGCCGTACCAAAAAAGACCGGCGTTAAGTCACCCGACAAAAAAGCATCTAAATCAAATTCATTTGATGCTCCTTGTACTAATTCAAGTTCTTCACGCAGTTGCTGTGCTAAATCATCACCGACAGCTAAATCCAAATCAGGGTTAGTTAACCCTTTAATAATTCTGACTTCTTGTATTGTATGACCTTGGCCTGATTGGTAAAGATATGTTTCGTCTTTCGCTAAATGATAGACACCCTTAAATAACTTACCACAACCAATCGGCCAAGTAATTGGTGCGCACATTATATTTAGCTCGTTTTCGACTTCATCAAGCAATTCCATAGGGTCGCGAATATCACGGTCTAACTTATTCATAAACGTCAAAATTGGCGTATTACGTAATCGCGTCACTTCCATCAATTTACGTGTACGATCCTCTACCCCTTTTGCAGCATCAATCACCATCAAACAACTATCAACCGCTGTTAACGTACGGTAAGTATCTTCAGAAAAGTCTTCGTGTCCGGGAGTGTCTAATAAATTAACCAAACAATCATTATAAGGAAACTGCATAACAGAGGTGGTAATTGAAATACCACGTTGTTTTTCCATTTCCATCCAGTCTGACTTAGCATGCTGGGCATTAGCGCCACGGCCTTTAACTGTACCAGCTGTTTGGATTGCGTGACCAAATAAAAGCACCTTTTCGGTAATAGTGGTTTTACCGGCATCAGGGTGAGAAATAATCGCAAAAGTGCGACGTGCATTGACTTCGTCTAAATAAGCTTGTTCTGTCATAAAATAAATTGTTTTAACTCACAAAAAATAATCGCTCATTTTAACAGGTATCTGCCTATTTTGCCATTGATGTTACACATAATGCCATTTGCCTTATTTGATTATCTATGCATAATATTTTCACTAATGAGTAATGCATGACTTACGGTTTCTAAATAAAAAAACACAAATCCTGCATTTTAGCGTAATAACCGGAACTAACCATAACTATGAACATTCGTGATTTAAAACTGTATTTACATTTATGCGAAACCTGCCACTTTGGCATAACCGCGAATGCCATGCATGTTAGCCCATCAACCTTATCAAGACAAATCCAACGGCTTGAAGAGCACTTTGGACATCCACTATTTATTCGCGACAATAGGCAAGTACAAATTACTCAAGTCGGCGAAAAGGTCAAACACTTTGCTCAACAGGTCATAAACCTACACCAACAACTAAAGCACGAATTAGATCAATCGAACCAACAACTTGTTGGCGAATTGACCCTTTTTTGCTCGGTCACTGCCGCCTATAGCCACTTACCTGAAATACTTGATCGCTTTAGGATCCACTACCCACTCGTTGAAATCAAACTATCAACGGGCGATGCCGCTGATGCGGTTGAAAAAATACAATCAAATGCGGCCGATTTAGCCATTGCAGGAAAACCCAAACAACTTCCAAACGGCATTGAATTTTTAAAATTTGGTGAAATTGAAATGGTCTTGCTGATCCCTAAACTTAATAGCTCATTTAGCGACAAATTACATCAAAAACAACCAGACTGGAATAATGTTCCCTTTATATTGCCAGAACATGGACCAAGCCGCCACCGCATTGATTTATGGTTCAAACAAAGAAAAATCATCAACCCAAAAATCTATGCAACAGTTGCTGGGCACGAAGCCATTGTATCAATGGTTGCTTTAGGCTGTGGCGTAGCCTTATTACCAAAAGTCGTGATGGACAACAGCCCAGAACGGATAAAAGATCGTATAACCGAATGGTCAACCAACTTAATGGAACCGTTCGATGTCGGCATTTGTGTACAAAAAAGACGATTATCAGAAAAAATCATCGCCGCTTTCTGGGAAATTAGTAATCTAAATTTACCCCAATAACGAATAACAAAAATATAGTGTATAATCATCCCTTAAAAGACTAAAACTATAATAATAGGTGTATCAGCCAACCAGTTGTCAACTATATCCGGACATCATTATGATGGAATTAAAAATGAAAAAGATAACAATAAAAACATTAGCCTCATTAATACTTCTTCCCGCTTTCGCTATGCCATTAGCCGCGCAAAGCAATCCAACAAAAACGCCCAAAACTGACAAAAGCACAAAAGCAAGTACTTCTAAAAAAAGTACCAATGCTAACAAAAATAAAAACACTAACAATAAAGCAAATACCAGCTCAAAAACCGATAAACGTGACGACACAATCACAATTTTACCTCAAACATCGACAACCAATACCGATGTAAACAACAATAGCAGTCTTCAAATTGGCAGTGCTATTACAAAACCAAAATGGCTAGTTCGTGATACCTTGGCTTATTACGATGGTGATGAAAATGACCTTGTTACCGCAGGGCTTGGTTTTACGCCATTGTCCACAACTATTGTGACACCAGAAGTTGAAATTCCAACCAAACCACACTTTCAAGAACGACGACAAGCCAAACTCAATCGCTATATTGATACAAAAAATGGCGAAGGAACATTATTTGGCTTTAGAAAGCAAGAATTAACGCCTTTATTTGATGGTAAAGTTACAGGTACTGAAATAACTGCCGTACAACGAGAAGACGGCGTTGGCATGTTATTACAAATTCCAATTGATTTTAATAAAAACAGACCCTGTATTCTTGCCGTTCCAGCTAGCGATTCGGACGGAATATTAAATGCCAAAGATGTACAAATTCGTGGATTATGGGGACTTCGCCACAACTGCGCAGTGGTATATAACGACAAAGGTTTAGGTAATGGTATTTATGATCTTGAACACAAAGTTGGTTTTACTGTATGGGGCGAGGTAAACGACAGTAATATCTTATTTTCTTCATCGATTAACAATAGAGAGCAATACATCAAAAAATATCCCCACCGCTATGCAATCAAACAACTGCACTCAAAACTAAATGCCGAAGCTCGTTGGGGAGAACATGTATTAAAATCCATTGAATTTGCTTTTTATGAACTCAATAGTATGTTTTCAACCAATCAAAAAATCATATTTAACAAAGACAACACCCTTGTTTTAGTATATGGTGCAAGCGATGGAGGAGGAGCCGCATTAAAAGCAGGTGAATTGGATAACCAAAACATGATTGATGGTATTGTGGCAGTCAATCCACAAATTCAACCAAATATAGATAAATCTCAGGTTACACTAAAAATAGGCAACACTCCACAACAAAAACTAGAAGCCAAGTCTATTGCAAATTATAGTGCTTATGGGGCATTATATATACCGTGTGCGATTCCAGCAATAAAACCTAATAAAAACGATTCGTATGTGCCTTATGCAAACTATTTTCTTTATTCACAAGAACGCTGTAATGCTCTAAAAAAAGAAAAATTGCTCATAAAAGGCACTCCCGAAGAAGCACTAGAAAAACTGCATAAAAATGGCTGGACACCAGACATGGATATTCAACTACCATACTTCTACTATACCGAATCCATTGGCCTACCTTATCAATATATTAGCGCTTATGGCAAATACGATGTCACCGAAAACATGTGTGATTTTTCGGTAGCAAGTACTCAGCAAAATCCAATATATTACAGTGGTAAAGTTGCGCCATTAGAAGAAATTTCGTTCGAACAAATATGGGGAATGGCGAATGGGCATTTACCTTTGTGGAATGGGCATAATGCAACAATTTTGGATCTGGTTGAAAATGAAGATCTTAATACTCCGAGACGCGAATTTTACTCTAGTTCACAAACAAAAGACACGATTGACTATGGCACTAAAGGGTCAATTTGTGTTTATAAAAAGTCACAAGAGCATCGCGTTAATCAAGGCATAAAACAAGTTATGGCATCGGGTAACTTGCATGGTATAAAAACCTTTATTGTGCATGGGCGTAACAATGTTAAACAACTACCAAACTACACATCACGCCCTTATGTCGCGTTAAATAGTTTGGTTGAAGGCAAACAATCACAACTAAGATACATCGAAGTTGAAAATGCAAGCTACTTAGATGGCGTAGCACCATTTGACAACACCCTACTACCGATTGATTATTATGGTGAAGATGCTATCGAATGGTTATGGGCTAACTTAACTAACGAAGCCACCCTACCTGTAAGTCAAGTGGTGCATGCAACTCCCCGTGGAAGCAGAAGCGGTTATGCGCCACAAGTAACCAACAAAAACCTAAAACCGATAATGCAATCCCCAAGTCGCAATGATGTCATCCAAAAAAATGATGGCAAACTGATATTGCCAAATTAACAACTAATACCCCAAAACAACTTTAGCCAATGCCATCTTTTACCGCTAAACAAATTTTGGGGTATAACACAAAAAACAACGACTCAAGTTGCGCATAGTGTTGCTTAATATCAACAATGGTTTCTCTTAACAAATACAATTTTGGTCGTCGATTTGCCATGCCACCAAGTACATCACCAACAAAATCGATAGAAGCATAATTTTCTAGCCACAATCCTTGCCACATTGCATTCATAAAATGCTGATAATCGGCAGGATACGCGCTAATATAAGGTTGGATATGTATTTTTGTTACTTGATTAAATTGAGCCACACTTGGAAGTAGCCCATAATCACTCCAATGTTTTGACAAAAAGTGATCCCAAACAATATCTAATGCAATTGAGGCTACGCGCTGATGTGATTTTCGAAACAACAACTTCGCTTGCCTAACTTCAAATAGGCTATCGGTCAAATTATCAATTTTGCGATGCAGCATAATGCCGTCAGCAATATCGCAGTCATAAGTTAAATAAGGATCACCTTTAACAAAATCTGCAACGGTATTACCAATTAACGAACTGCTCGCTAGTGTAGCCAAATGCAAATGTGCCAAAATATTCATAAAAATAGCAACACTTATTATTCGCGATGCTTAAATTCGCCTTCAGCAAAACCTTCACGCCAATAGCTGGTAATATGAAAAGCATCTGGTGACAAATGGGTATATTTTTCCTTAACGGATTGTCGAAAAAGTCGCGCTAACGAACATTCCATGCCTCCCCAAAACAACAGTTTATCGTGTTCTGATAAATCTGCACTCATTACACCATCGACTAATTGATGGGGATTATTCTCATTTCGCACAAACCAGTTAACCTCAATATTTTCACTATCAACCAATGGCACTATATCACTTTTGTCATTAACCTGAATAAAGGCAAACGCTTTTTGTTTTTTAGGAAGATGTTCAAGTGTGTAACAAATAGCTGGCACAGAAGAAATATCGCCAACTAAAACCAAACAATCATCAGTAAACTGTAATTTACCTGCAGCGCCAATCAAACCAATTTGATCACCAACTTTAGCATTTTGTGACCAAACAGAGGCCAAACCCACGTCATGAATGGCAAAATCGACAAAAAACTGATTAGTAACACGATCAAATTCCCGCACACTATAACTGCGCACAAGCTGACGTAACTTATCACCAACCACAATTTTATTATCATCATCAAGCTTAGGGAATGTAATTTCGCCAGTGAAAGGATCAGGAAAAAGTAATTTTAAATACGGACAAATCCATAATGGATTGACATTAAAAGGTTTATTGCTACTAAACTGGACACGAATAAAACTCGGCGATATTTTTTCAACACTCAATACTGTTAATAATGCATTGACAATAACTTTTTTGTCTATTTTAATTTTTTCTTTTTTTTCATCCATCGCGTCAATCCTTATATTTATTGTATTCAAATGCATCATACAATAAAAAATGTTAGAGTAATGCTATTTTTACAATTGAAAAAAACAGATAAACTTATTTCACCTAAAATTGACAATTAAATTTAAAAAGTTAACGATCCAAAAGTACTACGCCAATCTTGATCAAACTTAGCAATGGCTGCATCAACCGCAGGATCTGAAATAAAAAGCTCGGCAACATCAACAGGCAACGTAATTGCCTTACAGCCTGCTAACATGCAATCTAATGCTTGTCTTGGTGTTTTAAAACTGGCTGCCAACACCATCGACTGCGGACAATGCAAATCCAATAATTTTTGCAACTCTAGCACGGTATCTTTGCTATTTCCACCTTGAGCATCAATACGATTGACATAAGGTGCAATATATTTAGCACCAGCAAGCGCACCTAAAAAACCTTGCCCTGCCCCATAAACGGCTGTCCCCAACGTTGGAATACCTTGTTGAGTTAACTCTTTAATTGCAATCAATCCTTGGGCATTAACAGGAATCTTAGTCACAATTGAAGGTACCGCTTTTCTAAGTTGATGAGCTTCTTTTATCATCTCATCAGCATCACTTGAAAGCACTTGTGCAAAAAGCAGTTTATCTGGGCCTAAAACCTCTTGTAATTGAACTAATAACGGAAAAATAGGCTTACCCGACTTTGCCACAATACTCGGATTAGTGGTGACGCCGCTAATCGGCAACACCTTAGCTAAACGTTTAATAGCAGCAATATCGGCTGTATCTAAATATAATTCCATAATTAACTCCTAATTCGGTTCAATCATCAATTAACATATAACACCATTTTCATAGCTAATATAGTAAAAAAAAATAACCTAATGGCCTAGAAGACGATCTTGCCTTTTACTGGATTTTTGTACGCTAAACAAAAAAATGAGATTTAGATCACATAATCAAAAACTAAAATTAACTTATTAAATAAAATAGCAATTTAAACTAATTTTCATTTTTTATATTCACCTAAAATCTAAACAATTGCACATTAATTAACTTATCGTCGATACAATTTTATGACCAAATCCATCAATAACGCATTAGCCAAACTAGTGAATCATCAACAGGCAATTAACCACATCTATTTTGCTAACAACAGCGCTAACGCTCCTTTGATGTCCTACCAAGTCAACTTTCCTAGAATTGAAATCATATTAGAAGGAAAGCAACAAATGCTATGGGCAGATAAAGATGGTAACGTAATTGAAAAGACCTTATTGGCTAATGATTTATTATATATTTCTGCTCAAAGTTGGAACAAATCCATTTGGACAACTCCAGTTACATCATTAAGTATTTTGTTTGGAAAACAGCAAATTGGAATTAGCTTATTACACTGGGATGGTACTCAATTAATCCCCTATGGACAAATAAACAAACCTAGGCGGGGGCCAAGAGTAGGAGCATTTATCATTCAAGCACTTACAGAACTAAATTGGCAAAACCAACCATTCGAACAAAACAAAACAGCATACTTTCTGATTCAAAGCTTGCTAAGCAATACACTAGATTTACTTAATGTTGAGATCGAAACATCATCCAAAACCACCAGCTTATTTGAAGCTATTCGCCAATACATTGATACCCACTTTCGTGAAAATATTACACGCGGCTTTTTAGCTAACATGTTTTACATTTCGCCCAATTACTTATCGCATCTATTTCAACGAGAAGGCAAAATAGGGTTAAACGAATATTTAAACCATATTCGCTTAGAATATGCAAAATCGTTATTGAAAGATTATGATTTGAATGTAAAAGAAGTTGCTCTAGCATCAGGTTTTAAAGATAGTAACTATTTTTGTCGGATTTTCAAAAAAAAGACGGAGCGTTCACCCACTGAATATCGAAGTCAGTACCACAGTAAATTATTGCAAAAATAATGTGATTATTATCGGGATTAAACCGAAGAATGTTGATAACAATAAAATTGAATAAAGTCACGATTATTGTTGATCGTTTTAAATTTATCTTTTATTAAAAAGATTGGCAAAAGTGCTATACCTTGCCCTTTTTCAACAAGATTTGATAATTGACTTAACGAGTCCACCGTAATCATTTTTTCAGGTGGATAACCGCAAGCTAACGTTTTAGCTCGCAGTGGACAATGCTCATCATTATTAATCAATATTGGTAGATGATCATTCTCTAAAGCTGATTGACTTTGCAAAAAAGCAACAGGTAACTGCTGATTCGCTATTAAACAATAATCTTGATGTTGAGTAACGATCAAAAAGGGAGAGTGATTCCCTCCCCTTGCTTGGACATAATATCAATGATCATAAAATCCTACATTCTAAAAATGTCCGTAATCAATCGATATCAAAAAAATTAATCTAACTTAGGATGCTGATCCACCAAATCCTGTCGTTGTTTTTGTAAGGCATCGATTTGCTGTTCTATATCTTCGACTTTTTGCTCTATCGAATCAAAGTGATCAGATAAAATCTCTTTGGCTTCTGAGCGATCCGATGCTGCAGGTGTTGCACCTCGCAGTGGTTTATTCGCAGTTTCATTCATTTTTAAGCCAGTCACTAACCCAACAACTGCAACCACCATTAAGTAATAAGCAGGCATATACAAATCACCACTAGCCTCAACCAACCACGCTGCGACAGTTGGCGTTGCCCCAGCAATGAGTACGGAGATATTAAAGGAAATAGCTAAAGCGCTGTAACGAATGCTCGTTGGAAAAATAGCCGGTAAAATAGAAGCCATCACACCCGTAAAGCAATTAAGTAGTACAGCTAAAATCAATAATCCGATAAAAATAAGTCCAATAACATCACTGTTAATCATCATAAATGCAGGATAAGCAAGGACAAGTAAACCAAAACTACCACCAACAATAAAAGGTCTTCGCCCAATTTTATCACTAATCAAACCAATCATTGGTTGTACAAATAACATTCCAATCATAATGGCGATAATAATTAATACACCATGATCTGCCCGATAATGTAAGTTATGCGATAAATAACTTGGCATATAAGTAAGTAACATATAATAAGTAACATTGGTAATAATCACCAATCCAACGCAAACAAATAAACTCTTCCAATATTTAGTGAATATCTCTTTAAAGGTCATTTTTGGTGGATTAGCAATGTTTGTGCGTTCATTGTTATCCAATGTATCGGTGTGTTGCTGAAATGCAGGGGTTTCATCTAGAGCATGACGTAAATACAGGCCAATTAAACCCAATGGTAATGCAAACAAAAACGGAATTCGCCATCCCCAATCTTGGAATTTTACTTCGCCAAGAATACTTGATAATAGCACAACCAAGCCGGCGCCAACTAAAAATCCGGCAATCGAACCAAAATCTAACCAACTCCCCATAAAACCACGCTTACGGTCTGGCGAGTATTCTGCAACGAAAATCGCCGCACCTGAATATTCCCCACCAATTGAAAACCCTTGAGCCAATTTAGCAAGCAATAATAAAAGCGGTGCAAAAATACCAATAGTTGCATAAGAAGGAATCAACCCAATACAAAACGTACTTAATGACATGATAATAATTGTGACAGAAAGAATTTTTTGACGCCCCAATTTATCACCAAGAACCCCAAACACCAAACCACCTAATGGGCGAACTAAAAATGGAACTGAAAAAGTCGCCAAAGCAGCTACCACCTGAATACTTGGCGATGCACTAGGAAAAAATACTTGCCCTAAAACATAAGCTAAAAATCCATAAACGCCAAAATCAAACCACTCCATAGCGTTTCCTAGTGCAGCTGCGATAATTGCCTTTCTTAATTTATGATCATCAATGATGGTAATATCATTAATATTTAATGGCTTCCTTTTAAATCTTATTGCTTTTTTCATAACATACCGCCTATTTAAACTCAAATAAAGAAAAGGAATAAAGAGGTAACATCAATGATATAATTGTGTAATGTAAGACTAATATCAGCGATATTACACAGAAAAATATGCTAAAGAGCTAATAAAAATTGATGCAAAATCCAATAAAACAAAATAAAAAGAGGACAATAAAAAGCAAAAACGGGTAAGTGATTTCGGCTAGCCATATTGCGACTTGATAGCTGTGAAACAATTCCTTTTCATGAAAATTGTGTACCAAGTATAACAAAATATCCCACTTTAGTAAAACGCAACGACTAAACAGCCAATGCTACTTTTGCTAACTGCAATTACGAACCGTCGACTTTTTCGAACAAAGGTAAATACCAATGACAATAAACAATGTACTGATAATATGAAAATTAGCTATTTCAGTATGCAAAAATAAAATACTAAAAACGCCACCTGATAAAGGAATAACATGGGTATAAATCTGCCCACGACTTGCGCCAATTTCAGCAATGCCTCTATTCCAAAATAGATAAGACAGCCAAGAAGCAAAAATGGCAATATACAATAACCCAAGTAAAAAGCTAGCATCAGTATAATGCGCTAGGTTTTCAACAGGATAAAAATAGAAATACACTAAAGCAATAGGTAGTAACATCAAAGAACCTAATACCGCACTAACTGTTACAAAAGCATTACCAGCAATAGATTTATCCTTTAAACGTAAAAAGGCACTATAACAAGCCCAGCTCATTGCCGATGCCATTGCCCATAAATCGCCTTGGTTAATATTGCTCAATGAATTTAAATTAGTTAGATTCCCTTGTAAAATAAGGTAAATAACCCCCATCGTACTAAACAACACACCTAAGATGTTATTTTTTGAAATTGAATCATTAAATAACAATTTATTCATAACTAAAACCATGCCAGGCGTTGCAGAAAGGTAAATTGACGCATTAAGTGACGAGGTATATTGCAATCCCACATACAACGTTAAAGGGAACAAAATCTGACCAAAAATCGCCAGCAAACAAATTGACCCAACCGACTTTTTAATCTTAACCCAATCATTGCGCACTTGATGGTGATACAAACACAACAATAACACCGCAGTGATAACCCAACGACCTTCTGATATCACCATGGGATCAGCGTGTGTCACCAAAATACGCCCAACAACATAGTTCCCACCCCAAAAACAAGCAGCTAACGTAAGTAATAGATATGGCATAACAAGACCCTGACATTAGAATGAAGATACGGTGAAATTTACCAACATTATATACCTAAAATAGAGCAAGAAAATAACCGATTTAACCACACTCTTTACCTACTGATATCATTTTGACCCATCATAATTTTTCTAAATTACAGCGATAGCATTGACTTAATCTAGTATCCTTCATCATTATCCATTAAAATAACAAAATAAAAACTGACAAGGTGCCCTCTTATGCGCTGGAAAGACCAAAGAGAAAGCGACAATATTGAAGATCGCCGCTCACAATCAAGCAGTGGAATGGGGACCGGAATCCCCATTAAAGGTAAAGACAAAATTGCTTTATTTATTGTCGTTTTAGTAGCGGGTTATTACGGTGTTGATTTAACTGGGTTACTCAGTTCCGACCTAACCACCTCAGACAGTGCACAACAAACCTCGTCAGAATATACAGCAGATGACCGCGAAGCAGCCAAATTCACCTCGATCATATTAGCCAGTACCGAAGACTATTGGAGCGAGCAATTTCAACACTTAGGCAAAACCTATGTCCCACCTAAATTAGTGCTGTATACTCGCTCAACCCAAACATCGTGTGGCACAGGCCAAGCCATTATGGGGCCGTTTTATTGTAATATAGATAAAACAGTATATTTAGACCTCTCCTTTTATCAAGAGATGAAACAACGCCTTGGTGGCGGTGGTGATTTTGCGCAAGGATATGTCATCGCCCACGAAATTGGTCATCATGTACAAAATTTACTTGGAACATTTAACCAAGTTGCAGAGCTAACGCAAGATCAATCAGACACCGTCAAAAATCAAATATCGGTAAAATTAGAATTACAAGCAGATTGCTATGCTGGTATGTGGGGCAACGCAATGCAAAAAAAGAACATTCTTGACGTTGGCGATATAGAACAAGCATTAAAAACAGCACAAGCCATTGGCGATGATCGACTGCAACAGCAAAGTGGCGGTTATGTTATGCCCGATAGTTTTACCCATGGATCATCAAAACAGCGTTATACATGGTTTAAACAAGGATTTGATAACGGCTCGATTAGTCAATGCAATACTTTTGCAGAATCTGAATAAACATCAAAAAGCCCCAAATTGTCTTCCACCATTTGGAAGACAATTTAGCCAATCCCCATCATTAATGCTTATCCTTAACCAAAGCACAAAACAGTAATGAAATGGCAACCATGGCAAATGCAATCCAATAAATAATTTCATGCCCATAAGATTCAGAAACAAATCCCTGAATAATTCCCGCCAAAATAGTGCTACAAATAATACCATTATTAAATAATGTTGAGGCAACGCCCATTCTTGTTGGTAATAGATCTTGAAAGTAGATAATGCCAATGTTTGCAACAATACCAATAAAAAGTGCATTAAAAAGTTGCAAAGCAAATAATGCAAATTCGTCAGTCAATAAAATCATACCAACATAAAACAGCAAACCACAAACGATAGCGATGAAAAACAAATTTCTCTTCCCCAAAACAGGCACTAAATAACCGGCAATAAGCATAGCTGGAATTTCAATGCCTGCCGCTAATCCCATTAATTGCCCGGGTAATGAATCGGATAAATGTAATACGGAATTCACATAAAGTGGCATATCGATGATATACATCATATTAGCAGTCCACATAAATACAGTCGAAAGCAATAAATAAACGACATTCCTATTTTTAAATAGTGGCTGGTTAGCTGATTTTATATCAATCGTATTATCAAGTTGTAAGATGGGATTTTTTTCAACCGAAGGCAAAAAAAAGGCTGCAAACAACATCGCAACAAAAAACATAGACATCGCACTTAGATACATGACGGTAAAACCATAGTGGATAGCTAAACCAAATGAAAGAGGTGGACCAATCACCCATGCTAAAGAAAGTTGTGCTCGGATTAACGAATTAAATGCTACAACATTACGCCCCGTTTTGACCGCATATTCACGGGCAAGTGCAAAAACTTGTGGCATAGCGGCAGATGATAAAGCGGCAAACAAAACACCAAGCGTAATTAAAATATAATAGTGCCTAGAAAAAGCAAATATCACACTATTAACAACCCCCATCAAACAACAAAATATAACAATATTCCGCCTATCACCTTTTTTGTCTGAATATTTAGCCAATAAAAAACTTCCAATGATACTTGCTAATGCATTCACTGAAAAAAAGAGCCCAACTAAACGGGGATCAGCCTTTACTTCAAAAGTCAAAAACCGACTTAATGTGGGGGATTGTAAAGCACCGGCAATACCAACAATAAAAGTAGTGAATAAAAAAGCGACGAAGATAACACCTTGACGTCGGCGAAAGGAAGAAACATTAGCCATAAAACAATCCATAGATGAGTTTTTGTTGATTATATACTTAAAGTCAGCGTAAAAGTAATAAAATTCAAAGGGAAATAATCTGGATATAAGAGTGTTGCTTTAAAAAGCAACACATGAAAATTCAATAAAATCAGTACCTTTTCTGACCGGTTTTTAGGTGATTAAATAGTTGTTATTAAAGCGCTCTATTCGTAGTTTTGTTGATTTGTTAGTTACCGGCGCTTTACTTAGATTGTGTAAGTGATTGATTTATCTTAAAACATCAAAATAAAAACTTCAATAAAATCAATACCTTTCCTGACCACTTTTTGGATGCAATTACATTGTTTTTTAACAAAAAACAATTCACCAAAAAACACCTAAGATTATGTTGTCTGTCTTATTCCGGCGTCAGAATGTGCCGACAACAGAGTGAGGTTAGCACGCCAAACAGGGATGTTTGGCGTGGCTATTCTCCGTCTGGAACGACAAATTTGTCTGGAATAAATTTGAACATCTGAGCAAAGCGAAGATGGCCTCGAAAAGGCGAGTATCAGGATGATACGAGTAATCATAGCCGGTACGTTAAGACCGAGCAACGGCGGAGGGTAGCCGTAGGCCACATTCTGCAGCCAAAGCGCGGGATTGCAAAGGGAATTCGCTTTAATTCCCTTTGCTCGGACGTGGTCACTGAAGCTATTTTATTCATACAAGGCCCAAACGTCCGAAACCTGCACACCTAATTTATTCTATTCACCAAAACAAAAAAAGGCTTGATTTTCCGCCCAAAAATCAGTCAGAAAAAGTATTGATTTTATTGAAGTTTTTATTTGGTGTTTTTTTAGCAAAAACACAACACTAAGCAATAGCCCCATCCGGCACAGTGTGCTCTGTTATTGACCGAAATAGTTTTTTAACTCTTGAATAAATGCACTATCATTCATAGGCGGATATTTATTAGGTTGCCATGACGATAAAAACAGTAAATGTTGTAATGTTAAGGGTTTGTTTATGTTAGTGCTGTTTCTGCTATTGGCTCTGAGTCAGTAAAAATGGATGATTCCGGTGCAGTGACTTCGTTTGCATGGCTGGTAGTTTGCTGTGTTTGTTGCAGTTGGTTTTGTTGGGCTTTTCTTTTTTGGTATAACCGACACTGCTGTTGGTACCAAGTTTGGTAACCACTTAAATCGTAATCATCTAATAACTAGTAGCCGTGAATAGTTGGCACTGCGTTAGGGTAACGTTTATTAATAACATTAGCCGGAAATCCACCACATACAATAATTTGGTCGAGTTTTTTTATGTGTTTGATTATCGGCTTTAGATTAAATCCTAATAATTGACTCATGACATAAAATGACTGGTTATAAGCCTTTAAAAAAAGACCTTCTTTCAAAAAATGTATCGGATTTTCACTTAATGCTAATTTTTGTTCTATTTCCATTACATGACTTCTCTTTATTTATTTGATTTTACCCCTGAGCCACCCCATCGACACTTTCAGCGTCATCGGCGGCGGAGGCGGCGCGATTGTGGCTTCTCCACAACGGCGCAACCATAAGGGAATGCCCCAACGCGGGGGCTTTATTCTTTGTTAGATTATCCTCTATTTGCACCATAACCACCCCCGCGGTCCAAGGTTTAAGGACTAGTTAAGGTACGGTGCAAACAGCGTAATTGTTGAAGGATACGCTGCTACTGCCAACGAAGCCGCTGACCGAGTAGACATAGAAGCTATTGCTACCTGACACGTCGCTTGTCCAGTAGTTGTAGTCGATGAAGCCCACATCAGCGTAGTTGTACATGATGCCCCACTCCGTAAAAAAACCTGCACCTATGTGACGCTTGTAACGATTAACAGATGAACTAGGCGTGGCTCCGATAGCACCAGTACAAGGATAATTTGGATCAACATTCAAACCAGAACAAACCGCATTAGTTAAATCCTTGACCTTAGCAAGACGATACCCCAAACGACTACACCAAGACATTTGTTCAGACGGATTACCCGTGTTATTACCCCTATTGACGAACCACTTCTGTAAGACAAATCCATACCTCACCTCATTACCTCGACTATCCCTACCCACCAACTCAAAGGTCTGCGGCAAAGATGGCAACGGAGTAAGCGGACTAGGATTATCTGATTGTATTTGAGTGCTATCCGCCCTAGGACCTCTTAACGTTACCCGTGTCACATACTGGGATTTATCTCTAATCCAAATGTCGTAATTGTTGGATTGGTTTGGCCTTATCCAACTCACCGTTGCCCTTATGCTACCATTCGTGACAACAGACCACGTCAACTGACTTCCATCAACCCCAACAGGCAACTCTAAATCAAAATACACCCCATCAGCACCCGTTGTCGGAAAATTTCGGTCATAAGATGATGAGCTCGTTGACTGAGTTAAAAAACCCTTTGTAGGGCTCCATATGTTAGATGGACCGGAGAAGATAGAATCGTCATTAAGACCATAAACAATAGCACCAGTGCCGCCAAAATATAAATTCGGCCTTGCGTAACAAACACGAACAACACTATCATACGGATTGATATAATATGTCGCTGTTTGACCACTAAAACTGCTTGTATTCGGAACTCCGTACTGTGTTTGTAAATATCCATCTGTATTACTTAATGTTACTTTATAAGGGGCACTACATATACTTAATGAATCGCTACGACTGACAGTATTACCATCCCTATCGGTAAAATTTACCGATATATTCCCTGATGCCATTACACCATTAGCACCCTGACCATCTCCATCATCATCACCCCAATTACCTTGAGTAATTAAGTTACTTAAATTCACGGTATTCGCCCCAGACGGCACCAACATGTGTATATCATTAAAGGTACTTCCATTAACTAATCTTATCGGATTTGTCGGACTTGAAGTATTGGTTGATGGACTGATGGTAATACCATTAGGCAACTCAATAGTCAATAAACTATCCGCTGAAATTACCTTAGTTCGACCCCCATCAAACGTTAAATACGGCCCACTACCCTCAATTACCTTTGTGGTTTGCGCCGATAACGCCTGCGATTTTTGCGAATACGACAATAACAACAACGATGTGAAGACCAATGGCGACTTAGATAATTTAAATAAGAAAGGTAAGTACCTTGGATTTGGCAACAATCTAGCCAATAACCTCAGCGAGGACGTCAAGCGCGATAACTTCGATGATAATAATAAGAATTGAGTCTGTTTTAGACTACGATAATATTGAAAAAGATTTAGGGCATAGGTTTGGCAGGCCAGATGCCAGATGCCATGCATGGTAACGCATTTCGATTATCCTGTCAAGTAATTTTTTGTTTTATTTACATTTTTTATAATTGTCCGCTCAACTAATGAGCGTTCCCTTGCTTTGAAAGCGCTGAAATTATAACCGGTTGATTAATAATGCGCTAGTTTTTTGTTAAAAATTTTAAAGTTTTGTTAAAGCCTGAGTTGGCGTACTTTGGAGAATGGTTTTGTAGTGTTTTTTGAATAAAAACCCAAATAAAAATTTCAATAAAATCAATACCTTTTCTGACTAATTTTTGGTGGGAATAAGGCCTTTTTTGGTTGGTGGATAGAATGAATTAGATGCAGTGGTTTCGGACGTTTGCAGTTTAGTGTTCAAAATAGCTACCGTGACCACGTCCGAAATCTTACCGCGCTAAAATAGAATACCAATTTAAACCGCAACAGCGCAGCTCTAACTGAAAAAGCCCCAACTTACGCGGGGGCTTTATTCTTTATTAGATTATCCTCTATTTGCACCATAACCACCCTGCGACCTCAGGATTAATAACCCAGAAATAAAAGCTAAGGTGCGATGCAAAGGGCATAACGATTGTAGCTAGCAATGCCGTTGTAGACGGCGCCGTTGCCCGAGTAGACAGAGAGGCCATTGCTACCTGTAGAGTCGCTTGCCCAGGCATTGCCGTTGACGAAACCTGCATCAGCATAGTGATACATGTGGCCCCATTCTGTGAAAAATCCTGCTCCTATTCGTCGCTGGTACCAATTATCAGATGAGCTAGGCATAGAGCCATCTATGCCGTTTATACATGGAAAGTCTGTATTAACACCACACTTCGCGTTAGTTAACTCCCTAACCTGTGGTACACGATAACCTAAACGACTACACCAAGATATTTGGTCAGACTGATAACCCAGTTGATTACCCCGATTGACGAACCACTGCTTTAAGACAAATCCGTACCTCACCTCCCTACCATAACTATCCCTACCGACCAACTCAAAGGTCTGCGGCAAAGATGGCGGTATTAAAGGACTAGGATTAGCTACGTTTATCTGAGCATCACTCGCCCTAGGACCATTTAACTTAACACGTGCGACAATTTTTCCACTATCAGCACTAGGGATCCATCTATCATTAGCTGTTACACTTGTCACAGTAGCCGTTATCCCACCACGCGTGACCGGAGACCATGTCAATTGACTTGCATCGACTCCATCTATGAGTAAATCAAAATACAATCCATCAGCACCCGTTGTCGGAAAATTTAGACCATAAGATGACGAATTTGTAGATTGAGTGAAGAAACCCTTTGTTGAACTCCATATGTTAGATGGGCCTGCATAACGAGGGTTGTCGTAAGAATCGATGCCTGTAGTGCCACCCAATAACAAATTCGGCCTGACTGATTGCACAGAGTAACAACTACCAGAAGAATCCGGCTTGATATAATAAGTCGCAGTACCTCCAACAAAAGTACTACTATTTGGCACACCATAACGTGTGGTTAAGCTACCAGCAGTACTAGTTAATATTACCTTATAAGGAGCACTACATATACTTAATGTATCACTACGACTTACTGTTCGATCTTCTTTATCCGTAAATAATACCGATATACTCCCAGTAGCCGTTACACCACTTGTACCCAGACCATCACCATCATCATCCCCCCAGTTACCTTGAGTAATTAAGTCATTTAAACTCACTGAATTAGTTGATGACGGAACTAACATATCTATATTACCCAAAGTACTTCCTGCAGGTAATATTATTGGATTTGTTGCACTTGATGTATTAGTCGATGGTGTGATAATTCGTCCATCCTGCAACTTAATAGACAATAAACTATCCGTTGAAGTCGCCCTAGTTTGCCCCCCATCAAACGTTAAATATGGCGCACTCCCCTCAATAGCTTTTGATGTATAAACCGATAACGCCTGTGCATTAAACGAAGAAAAGAATAACAAGGTTGAAAAGACCAATGGTGATTTTAATAAAAATATCGACCGCAGTGAAATTGCTAATAATTTCACTAAATTAAGTGGTAAAAATAAAGCTCGTGATGAATCTTGATGACTACAATAACCTTGATAACAAAAAAAATACACTGAGTAATTAAAATACATAACAATCTACCTATTAAATAAATTTTTATGGGAATTTTAGGATTGTTTGCTCGTTTAATGATGCGGACATTTGTCTGGTGACAAAAATTATATTCTACAAGGAAATAAAGACTCAGTCTTTTTTTGTTAACTTTTGTAAAGATTTACTTGCCAAGCAATGCTTTAGTAAAAGTTTTATTTAGTCGCTTTAGATTTAAAACAACTAAATAAAATCAATACTTTCCCTGACTAATTTTGGGCGGATAAATAGCTGTTATTAAAGCACTTATTTATAGTTTTGCTGGAAGAACGGAACTTTATCAATGTTGTATAATCTGTTGATTTTGAATGAAAATAGAAAAATGATAGAAAAATATTAGTGAAATAAATGTGTTTCTTGAAAGATTTTTTAAGTAAAAACTTTATGATATTTAAATACCATAAAACCCATTAACCTAGATGATCAATGGGTTTTATTGTTATTTTTATGAACGTTTTATTTTGTTATACAAACAAAACAAAGTCATGTTGATTTATTTAAAAGCTGTAACGGTATCCTACATTTGCTTGTTTTTGATCAAACTTGTTACCAAGTGAATAAACGATATCACCATAAATTTGGTGATTTTTGTTAAATTGCATATTGATACCAATACCGTTATCCCACCAATTACCACCAAAATCATATTTTTCTTTAGCTACATGATTAAAGGTGTAAGCTGTTTCGCCATCAAATTCTTTTAGATAACCAGTTTTAAAGTAGATATTTGCTGGGTTATCAGCGTCTTGTATTTCGTAACCTAAAATAACACTAGTTCTACCAATTAATGAGTTATAGCTACTTAATTTGGTTTTTAATCCATTAGTTGCTTTAATTGTTGTGTTATTTTGGCGAGAATACGTTAGCTGTGCTTGTGGCTCAATATACCATTCAGACGAGTAAAAGCGTTGTCCAACTTCGGCGCCAACTGAAAATCCGTCTGTATCGCCATCACCTTTAACGTTATAACCACCACCAGTACGACTATTAAATTTATTTGCCATTCGCATATACTTCACTAAACTATCGACATATAAGCCACTATGCGTTTGCATTGTAGAATATAATGCAGCAGAATAACTTTTAGTGTTGCCATCGCCCACGTTATGATCAATGTTACCTCGGCTAAAGCCTCCCATAATACCGTAATAGATATCGTAGTTATCATTATCAAGTTGTCGATCAACACCTAGTTGCAAACCATAATAGTTCATATCAAAATTAGACAAACGGCTATCATTAAATGAACTTAATTTACCTGTATAGACTCGCCCCCATGTATCACCACTGGCGCCATTATTCATATTAAGTTGACCCATTCGTTGCAATAATGTTTGGGTTTCAACATAATTCATTAAATAGCTTGAATTTAGAATATTGGCGGCATTTTGCGCGGTATGAGTTAATAGCGGTTTTTGAGCTATTGGTTTGTTAGGGTTGTTACCATTACCACCAGCATTATTGTTATTGTTATTATTGTTGTTATTATTGTTATTGTTTCCATTTTGAGGAAGTAGTGTTCCAGATAAAACCCAATCTTCAGTACCTGCGCCACGAGTACCATTAACTTTAGTTAAGGTATTAAACTGATAAGGACCAACATCAAAAGACTGTGATGACAGACCAAAAACAGCACTACCACCTTCGGTCTCAACAAGTGTTATTCTTTCATTTCCTGTTACCGAGCTTGCACCTGTTTTATCATCAATAAGCGTAATTTTATGATTACCTGTAGCCAAGCCAGTACCAATTACTTTAAGTAAATCATTGGCTATGTTTTGGCCAATCCCAGTTCGCATTTCAAACACACCGTTACCAGCTAATGAATTTGTCACTAATCTCATCGCATTAGTGCTATTAAGAACATCCACTGAGCTTGGCGTTGCATAGCTGTAACCAAAGCTAATTTTAGCATCATTGCCTAACGTTAATGAATCTAGGAATGAATTGTCAGTCATCTTCCATTGGCTTTGATTACCTAGAAGAGATAAATTGATATCACCTTTACTTGACGGTGTTAATACATTATTTTCCATCGCAGTTAATAGCGTTGAACCATCGGTAAGGTTGAAATTAATAATTCCCCTGCCATTTGCAGTAGTCCTTGCATAAATATCACCTTCAAGATTTGTTTTGCCATCGATATTTATTTCACCAGTATCGGCTTGTACTGAATTGTATTGCTGATTATCACGAGAAATAATATTATTTATATTTGAACCACTTCTAATGTTCACTTTACCGTTTTGTTGACTAGAATAAATCGTTGTACCATGTTCAGTAATAACATCTAATCCATTATTAAAATTAACAGTAGAGCTTACATTAGCATTTGGTCTTCCAGGTTCGAATCCCGAGTTAATACCAATACCATTTTGCCCCGTCATATGAATAGTAACATTATCATTAAAAATTAAATGAGAGGCTAGTGCATTAGGATTATTAGACTTAATAGAAATAATGCCCGAACTATTTTGACCTGAAGAAGTGATATACACTTTATCATTAAACTCACTTTTAGATTCGGATGTTGATAATGTATTGTGACTACGTATACCGTAGAAACCACCTGTTCCTGTACCTGTGATACTGACCTTTTTTTGGAATAATCCTTCCGAGCCACTAGAGATATAAATACCTGTACCATCAACTATATTGAATTCGAGTTCACTATTAGAAACTATTCGACCCAATTGTCTTACAGCAATACCATAAAAAGAATTCGGGTTACCAACAACATTTCCTTTAATAATAAATTTATCAGTGCTACCTGGTGCTCCAACAGTTATGCTTCTTCTATTCGATTCAAGTCCTATTCCTCCATTAGTACTTATGTTAATATGTGGTCCAGTGGCAGAAGAGGTCTCTATCAAAATATCGTCATTACTACGGAGAGTGCTAATTCCTGTAGTACGGTAATTACTAATATTAGTATCATTAATATTCACTGTGGCATTAGCCAGCATAGGAATCATAGGTAGTATGCCTAATGATCCCCTAAGCAATACCGTGATTTGATTTAAATTTATCATAATTAATTCTTTCCTTTAGTTGTAACTAATATAATTAGCCTGTATATACTTACAACAACAAGCTCCGAGATAACAAAATACTACCATTATGTCTATGCTTATACACTACTCAATAGCTTAAAAAAGATATCAATTTAAAAATACTTTATACCTAAATATCAATGTATATTTTATTACTTATCGTACTGTTTTAGCCAACTAAATTTTATACACAAACATTACCGTTGCTCACTAATAGTGCACAACGATAATATTTATAGTTTGTTGGATTTCGTAAAATTTTAGATAACAAAAAATAACTATTTTACAACACGAAATGGGTTGGTTTTTGGCTTAACTTGTTCAGTTTGTTGAGATGAGGCTTCACGCTGTGCGTGATATTGTGGTTCATCCTCAAATCCCATTCCAACACCATTTTCACGAGCATAAATTGCTTCAATTGCTGCCATTGGCACCACAATATGTTGAGGCACACCAGAAAAGCGAGCATTGAATTCAATTTGCTCATTAGTCGCTAAATATTGACCAACCGACTGTGGAGCAATATTTAATATAATTTGATTGTTTTGGATAAATTCTTGCGGTACTAATACACCGCATACCGATGTATTAACGACAATATAAGGCGTTAAGTCGTTATCTAGTATCCAATCATAAAAAGCCCTAAATATATAAGGACGACGTGGAGTCATTTGCTCGAGTTCCATTAAGGCTACCTTGTCTAAAGTTATCGTAAATAAAGATAAATTTAATTGATTATGCTCTTATTCTTTTTTCTTCTTCGGTTAATGAACTAACAAAAGCTGGACGTTCAAAAATTCGCGCCATATAAGCTAAATAATTCTTTTCAGCCACTTTTGGTAATTCAATACCAATTAATGGTAAACGCCAAAGTAATGGGGCAAAATAACAATCACATAATGTAAAATCATCACTCATAAAATAATCTTTTTCTTTAAACATGATTGAAATTGAAACAAGATCATCAAGAAGATTTTTTCGTGCTATTTTAGCTTCATCACTATTAGGCGCAGCAATAATTGTTTCGTAAGCACTGTACCACTCTTTTTTTACACGATACATTGTTAACCGAGAATTAGCACGCACAATTGGATAAACAGGCATTAATGGAGGGTGTGGAAAGCGTTCGTCAAGATATTCTAATGCAATGTGTGGCTCATATAACGTAAGATCTCGGTCAATTAATGTTGGAATTGAAGCATATGGATTAAGATCCAACAATTCCTGAGGTAAATTATCTGCCGTTACAAACTCTATTTCGGCCGTTACCCCTTTTTCTGCCAGAACAAAACGGATCTGATGCCCGTAAATATCTGTTGTATCACAAAATAATGTCATCACAGAACGCTTATTAACAGCAACAACCATATCCACTCCAAATATACAAAAATTAAAATAAGTTTTTATTATTACTATTCTAACAAATTAGATAACAAATTTGTTAAAAAAAATGAATTTTATTGCATTCTTTTCATAAAGATCAAATATTGGCAAAAAACACAAAACAGCATATATTTGAACATAGAATAAAATAAAATTATTTATATTCATTAAGTTAAATAATATTTTTTTTATAAATAACCATTTTTCATTTAAATTTATTCAGAAAACCGACAAATTATTTTTTCTAATACTCAAAATTAGCATAAAAAAAACCCAGCTAATGCTGGGTTTTTTGAAATATAATTGTAATGTTTCTTCGACGTTACAATTATCGTTTGCTGAATTGTGGACGACGACGTGCTTTGCGTAGACCCACTTTTTTACGTTCAACTTGACGTGCATCACGAGTAACGAAACCTGCTTGACGTAATGCAGAACGTAAAGTTTCGTCATATTCCATTAATGCACGAGTAATACCGTGACGAATTGCACCAGCTTGACCTGAAATACCACCACCTTTAACCGTGATGTAAAGATCAAGTTTGTCAGTCATTTCAACTAACTCTAACGGTTGCATAACAACCATACGAGCAGTATCACGACCAAAGTATTGCTCTAATGAACGTTTGTTAATAACGATGTTACCACTACCTGGTTTGATAAATACACGAGCAGCAGAACTTTTGCGGCGACCTGTACCGTAATATTGATTATCAGCCATCTTTTATCCCCTTAAATATCTAATACTTGCGGTTGTTGTGCCGCATGATTGTGCTCATTACCAGCATAAACTTTTAGTTTACGGTACATTGCACGACCAAGAGGACCTTTCGGTAACATGCCTTTTACAGCAATTTCGATGACTTGTTCAGGATGACGTTCAATCATTTCTTTAAAAGTCGCTTCTTTAAGTCCACCGATGTAACCAGTATGACGATAATAGATCTTATCAGTGCGTTTTTTGCCTGTTACAGCAACTTTTTCTGCATTGATAACGATAATATAATCACCTGTATCAACATGTGGTGTATATTCTGCTTTGTGTTTACCACGCAAACGGCTTGCGATTTCAGTAGCTAAACGACCTAACGTTTTACCTGCTGCATCAACAACATACCAGTCGCGTTTAACTGTTTCTGGTTTAGCTGAAAAAGTACTCATTCGTAATTATCCAATTTGTAATTAATCTCACGTTAATAAATCATTTTGATTTATTTACACTTTTTAATTGTTTCTATTAATCAACTCACCCCTTCGAGTGGCCATATTAATGTCGACAATCGCAAACAACGTTGGGAAGAACATTGTCGTAACGTGGGTGGCAGTATTATACAGAAATAATACAAAAGCGCTAGAGTTAAAAAGAAAAAATCATGGCGAGAAGAAACGCTTACTGTTAAAATTTGGTTTAACATTAAATAACGACACATTGGTATAAATGGACAATAAAATTCTACTTTCTAAAGATGATTATATAGGCAAAGGATTACACCGCAAATGCTATCATCATCCAATAGATCCTAATAAATGCATTAAAGTTAATTACAATGACGGTGCAGAAGAAGAAACAAACCGCGAAATAGCTTATTATAAACACCTTATTAGACGTAATATTGCATTTGATGCATTAGCAAAATATTATGGCTCAGTTTCAACCAATTACGGTAAAGGCCATGTTTTCGAGCTTATTCGAGATTATAATGGTGAAATAGCCATACCGCTTGAAAAATATCTTGCTGATAATAAATTAACTAAACAATATTATGATGATTTAGTTATCTCATTAAAAAATTTAAAATTAGCTTTATTAAAAGACCGCATTATTACAATGACAATCAAAAGCAAGAATATCTTATTTCAGCATTTAAATGCAGATAAAAGCCGCTTGATTATTATCGACAATATCGGTAATTCAACCCTTATTCCCATCGCTAATTATATTTCTTTTTTTGCGAAAGCTAAAATTGAACGAACTTGGCAACGTTTTTTAGCCTCAATTATTAAAGAAAATAGCCACAATAATTTAATCACTCGTTTAGTTGACGAGGTGAATCAGTAATCCGAAATTGTGCAATAGCACCTTTCGCATTATTAGGTCTATTTTTTAAGGTAAATAGACCTTGATGTAATTTAGCAATACGATTAACAATACTTAAGCCAAGCCCAATACCATTATGCTTACGATCCATGCGAAAGAAGGCTTGAGTCAGTTGTTCGCTCTTAGATTCATCAATGCCGTTTCCTTCATCTTCAACCGTAATAACTATGTCTTTTTTATCTTGATAACAACTTACCAAGATTTTGGTATTATCTGGACTGTAACGATAACTATTTTCGACTAAATTACGTACTAAAAGTTTTATCAAAGTTGCATCACCATTAAAGATCAAATCTTTATTCGCCATATACCACTCAAGCTTTTGCTGTTTTTGGGAAGTCAATTCTGTTAGCTCATCAGACAACGGTATCACAATATCATTATAAAAATTAATATGTTGATATTGTCCAACTGTAAATTTTTGACTGGCTCGTGCAAGCATTAATAGCTGTTCGACGGTATTGACTAAACGATCTATACGACTGATTAATTCACTACAATCAATCTTATTTTTATTTTCTAACAATTCTAAATGCAAACGAATCCCTGCTAAAGGTGTTCTCATTTCGTGCGCGACATCAGCAGTAAAAAGCCGTTCTTGAGATAATGTTGCATTGAGCCTAATAAAAAGATTATTCAATACTGATGTAATAGATTTAATTTCACGCATATTACTTATGGGTATAATGGGTTTGAGGTTCTCTTCGGTACGTTGATTGAGATCTTGCTCTAAAATTTCAAGCGGTTTTGTGATCCGCTTGATGGCTTGGTATGCTAAAAATAGTGTCACTAACATCATTGAAAAAGCTGAACAAAATAAAGCAAAAATAGCTTCAAGTTCTTCATGCTCAACGACTTCATTGATTTTATTTTGACTTAACGTTAAGTTAACTAGAACATCAATTTGCTCTTTGCTTTCATGCCATAACCAAAGTACAGTTATAATTTGGCAAACCAACATAATAAAGCCCAAAGTAAAAAAAAGGTTCCAACGAATACTATGGCGTATATTACTCAGTGATTTTGAAATCATAATTTAATTATCTAATTTAAACTAATCGACTTATCAACAGTCATGATTAAGTTGATAACCATAGCCTCGTACTGTACGAATCAAATTTTTACCTAATTTATTGCGTAATCCATGTATATAAACTTCAAGAACATTAGAACTAGGATCACTTTGCCAATCATAAAGATCATTTTGCAATAAATCGCGATGCACCTTTTCGCCAGCTTTTAACATCAATCGAGACAATACAATAAACTCTTTTGGCGTTAAAACCACTTCTTGGTTTTTAAGAGTCACTTTTTTCTGTTTAATATCAATAGTAATGGAGCCATAACTAATAAGGTTATCAGCGGTACCTTGATCTCGACGAATTAGCGCTCTTACTCTAGCTAATAATTCAGTTAAGGCAAAAGGTTTAATTAAATAATCATCAGCACCATTATCTAAACCATCGACTCTATCTTCGATAGTATCGCGAGCAGTTAAAATCAGCACAGGGGTTGAGATATGATTTTTCCGCCAGCGGATCAGCAATTCGAGTCCATCACAATCAGGCAGCCCTAAATCCAGAATAATCAAACTAAATTGTCCAAATTGGATATACTGTTCAGCTTGCTTTCCATTTGATGCAACTTCACAGACATAACCATTTGATGTTATACCATCGTATAACCCTTTTTGTAGCAAGCTATCATCTTCGACAATTAATATCTTCATTGTTGACTACCTTAATGTGGATATTAAAACTACTCAAAATGCTCAACTTCTCATTATATACAGTGTTCGGTATATCTAAAGCAGAAAATTGTCTCTACTAAGAAAACCATCGATTGAGCAATTTATTAATGATTATCCAAAATTTTTTAATTAAATACACCGAAATAATACTCACAAGAAATCCAACAGCAATATCTAATGGCCAATGAATACCAAGATAAACTCGACTCCAGCTAACAAGTACTGCAATTAGAGCAAATAAATATAAAAATCTTTTAAAGCGGCATTTGTCATTGAATAAAACAGTGAAAAAAATTGTCCATACAAATACCGCATGTTGGCTTGGTAACGAGCTTGTGTTGTCGTGGAAAAAATAATGGGTTCCAACTTCAACAGCAAAAGGACGTGGCGAATAAAAACAATGACGAATAATAAAAGTGACAAACAACGCCACACCTAAACTAATTACCGTTTTTAGTACTAATTGCCGATAAAAAGGCCGGATAAACCAGCATACTGCCATAATAATAATAGGGATATAAACTAAATATTTAGCACAAAAAATAGCAAAATAAATAAACAGGCTCGACGCTTTATCCGAAGCGTTAATTAATAGAAATAGTTGGGTATTAAAATCGCACCACATAACCTATTTACCTATATTTATTTAAATTATTAATAATTTAACGCATAAACCTTAAAAGAACCTTAATAAAATTCTTATTTACTAAACAGGCTAATACAGATAGATAGAAAATTATTTAGAATGAAATAATCGGCATTTTGGCAAAATCGAAACAGCAAAATCAAGCGATGCGCAAATAATAAAATAAACAATAATTACAAATAAAAAAATCTCAGTTGGATAAACCATACTACGATTATTAACTTGAGTAGCTATAAAAGTAAATTCCGCCACCCCAACAATATAAGCCAAAGACGTATCTTTAATAAGTGATACCCACTGATTGACAAAAGACGGCAACATCATTTTAAGAGCTTGTGGTAAAATGATAAATAGAATAACTTGCTTTTTAGTCAATCCTAATGAAAATGCTGCTTGCCATTGATCTTTAGCCACTGCAATCATGCCGGCATGCACTGAGTGACCAATATATGCAGCACCAATTAAAGATAGTGCACATATCACCGTTGCAATAGCTGGCACATCAACATTAAGCAATACAGGTAATAAGAAGTAAGTCCAAAAAATAAGCATAATAACAGGGATTGCTCTTAAAAAACCAAGTATACCAACTAATAAATAGCGTACTGTTCCTTTTAAGACTGTCAGCCCTACACCGGCCAAAATACCTAACAGCGTTGAAACGATAATTGCAGCAAAACTCATTAACAACGTTAAAAAAATGCCTCCGGGAAAGTTTCCCCACATCATATAACTTAAATTGTTATAAATAACCTCTAAACCTTTAAGTTCCATAATTGATTACACCTTACCTATTTGTAATCGTTTTGCTTGATAAATATTACCTAAAGTTCCAACCATCACTATTGCCAAAATATATAATAAAGTCGCAATGGCAAAATCTTGAAAGGTTTTTAATGATTCGGTTTCGACTTGGCGTGATACATAAGAAAGCTCTAGTACACCAATAGCCATTGTTAATGACGAATTTTTGATAATATTCATATACTGCCCAATTAAAGGCGGAAAGGCAATACGAAAGCTTTGCGGTAAAATAATAAATCGCATACTTTGCCACCAAGTTAACCCTAATGCTAATGAAGCCTGTCCTTGCCCTTGCCTTACACCAGCAATACCGGCTCTAAACTCTTCGGCAATAAAAGCACTGGAATAACACGTTAAACCAACTAAACCAATTATAAATTCAAAGGACGGCATTTTCAGTGAAAAAAAGAACAACGAAATTTGTGGTTCATCAAATAGCCATAACTTAAATTCAACTGGTAATAAATTCGCCAAAATACCAAAAAAAGAGTTGAGGTAATAATGGGGAATAACGAAAAATTGCGTTATACCCCATTACAATCCCTTGAATAATCTTAATTCGACTTTGTTGAGCAATAACTAATAAAAAACCCAGTAATGTTGAAAAGACAATAGTAAGCAATGAGATAGCTAACGTAACTAAAAAACCATCCCATAACCACCACCAATAACGGGATTCAAGTAATTGCTCGTGCATAACTTACTGACCTTTACCTATTTTAAAGTCACCACGAGGCATTGCTGATGTGGTTTCAGGTCCAAACCAACGGTTATAAATTGTTAACGCTTGACCATCTTTTTCAAGTGTTAATAAAATTTGGTTCACTTTTTCTTTTAAGCGATCTTCCCCTTTTGGTATACCAACTGCTTGATATTCTTGGGTGATACTAAATGGCGAAATTTCAAATGCTGCGCGTTGTTCTTCTGGTACATTAGCGAGTAAACCAATTAATTTGGCATCATCTTGAGTAATTGCCTGTACCACACCATTACGTAATGCCGCAAAAGCAAATGGCGTATCATCATAAGAAATCACTTTAGCCGTTGGGTATTTTTCGCGCAGCGTGATTTCCATGACCGTACCTTTATCGGCACCAATTCGAAGGTTCTTTAAATCATCGACTGATTTTAAAACACCTTTTTTTGCTATAAATTTTTGACCAGTCGCAAAATAAGGCAAACTAAAATCAACGGTTTTTGCCCGTTCATCTGTAACAGTAAAATTCGCAACAATTAAATCAGCTTTTTGAGATGTTAATAATGGAATTCGATTAGCTGGATTGGTTGGGACAAGATCAACTTTAACATTGAGTGCTTTACCGATTTCATTTGCATAATCAACATCAAGACCAACAATTTTATTGGTTTTTTCGTCAACATATCCAAATGGCGGGTTGCTATCAAACACGGCTATTTTGATTTCCCCGCGTTTTTCGATGTCATCAAGGCGGTCTGCGTAAGCTGAATTTGCACCTAACAAACTACTTATTAATGCGACCACTGTTAGTGATTTAGTCAACAATTTCATCCTGATTCTCCCTAATAAAGGTTATGTTATTTTCAGTTAAAGTCTAGCAACAAAGAATCAAATGAATAAATAACAAATACTCACATGGTTATAACTTAAAGTTATATCAATCATTATAAAAAAAATCCTCGGATAACGGTAATACGCAATACAACCGCTATTTTATAAAATTGATTTACCCAACTATCTCGCTATCAACAAAAAAGTAAGCAATTTCCTTTTCGGCCGAGGTTAAAGAATCTGAACCATGTACGGCATTTTCGGTCATACTATCAGCAAAGTCAGCCCGTAAAGTGCCTGCGGTTGCTTTAGATAGATCAGTCGGTCCCATCAATTCCCGATAACGTTTAATGGCATTATTGCCTTCAAGAACCTGAACAACTATCGGGCCAGATATCATAAAGTTAACTAATTTATCAAAAAATGATTTACCTTGATGCTCTGCATAAAAGCCCTCAGCTTGCTCTTTCGTTAATCTAAGCATTTTTAGGGCAATAATGTTAAGTTTTGCTTGGCTGATACAGGTTTCAATTTCACCAATCAATTGCTTTTTAACGGCATTGGGCTTGATAATGGATAATGTTCGTTCAATAGTCATATGCTTGCTCCTAGTTAATCAAGGGTAAATGACAATCGTAAAATTTGACCACTTTGATCTAATAGTAATAGATGATGTAAACCTATTTGAGTTACCGTTAAAGCAACTTTTTGATCGTCATGCGTTTGCTCAATCAATTTACCATCTAAAAACCACCATTTATCGCCTGAACCGCCTTGAGGTGTTACATCAATGGTGACATCTTGTTGCCCAGGTAAACGTTTTACCCATTGTTTATCTCGCAGGCCAATAATATTAAGTGGTGAAAAGACATCTTTACCAAACACGGGGCAATCTTTATCCATTTCAGGAAATAGCGATTGCCTGCGTTCTTTCGGTAACAGCCAATTTTCTAACGCTATTGGCCATAATGCAATCTGTTTTTTGTGTGCATTGTTACAATCCGCAGATACACGTTTGCCCTCATTATTAACCCAAATAGTGACCCACCCTGAGCGGTAGATATTGTTATTAAGCACCGTAAGCGTATCAAGCGTTGGAGGAATCATATTATTTAATATCCAAGCATTTTTCTGACGGTGACAGTTTTCATCGTTTGCTGGCAGAACTTGCCCTGATGGCCAACAAATTTTTGCTGAAGTCACCGTTGCCGGTTTTGTTAATAAAGGTAATGGTCGATTGAGTCGTCGCTCTTTATTTAATAATAACGAGTTAACTTGTTGTAAAATCGGCACCGCGGTAATACTGCCGTATTGTCCAACAACAGGGGTTCCATCTGGACGACCAACCCAAACACCAATTAAATAACGAGGGTTCATACCAACCGCCCAAGCATCACGATAGCCATAACTAGTACCTGTTTTATAGACAAGTTGATGATTATTAATTAGCATCTGCCTTGTGATCCATGCGCTGCCATCGCTAATAAATGGCCTATTTAACAATGGTTCATCTTGTGTAAAACGTAAAGGGCTGACTTGTCCATGACGAGCAAAGGCACTATAGGCGCTGACCAAGTTATCCATCCTTAACGATGCACCACCTAATATATACGATATATTAGGATTATTACCGTTAGACTCAAGCGGTAAGCCGATACTAGCAAGCTTGCCAGCAAACCTTTTAGGACCATAAAGCTCAATTAACTCAACCGCAGGTAAGTTTAATGAATTTTTTAATGCTTCTGAAGCACTGATTGGACCATAAAAATCTTCATCAAAATTTGTAGGCCGATAATCAGAACTAATTCGAGGTGTATCTTGCAATAGCGATTCAGAATGAATCATACCATCATCAATCGCGAGTGCATACATAAAAGGCTTTAATGTCGATCCAGGTGAGCGAAGTGCACTTATCATATCAACCTGACCAAACCGTTCTTTATCATTAAAATCAACCGAACCAACATAACCTTTTACTGACATATCGGTATGATCGACAACTAAAATAGCCAGCGAAGTTTTTTGGGGTAGCTGGTTTTTACGATTATTGGCAATATCTTCAAGACTATATTGTAGAGATAGATCAATAGTTGAATGAATAATATCAATACTTGGGTATTGTTGATTTAATCTTCGAGCTAACAGCGGCGCAAGTTGTGGCTTTTTACGTGGGTAAACCCAGACCTCTTCTTTTTTGACTTGCTCTATAATATCAGATGACCATACTTGGTATTGGGCTAACCTTGCTAAAACTTTGTCTCGAGCCTGTTTGGCGCGCTTAGGATATCTATCAGGGCGCAAACGGCTTGGTGCTTGTGGCAATACCGCTAATAATACCGCCTCGCTACGTGTTAACGCCTTTGGAGCTTTACCAAAATAAGACCAACTCGCCGCTCCCAAGCCTTCGATAGTGCCACCAAATGGTGCACGGTTAATATATAAAGTTAAAATCTCGTCTTTGGTAAAATGCAACTCAAGTTGCAATGTTCGAAATATTTGCTTCAACTTACCTATCACTGTACGATCATGTGGATCGAGCAGCCTTGCAACCTGCATCGAAATAGTGCTCCCACCCGAAATAATGCGCTTATTAGTAATATTTTGCCAAGCAGCTCGCAGTAACGAAGCAAAATTAATACCGACATGATCATAAAAGTGACGATCTTCATAATTCAATAACACATCAAGATAGTCATTAGGCACATCATCTAATTTGATCGGATACCGCCAAACACCATTTTCATCAGCAAAGCGCCAAAGTGGTGTACCATCTTGAGCAAGAATGGTTTGTGTGGTTTTATTGTTTGTAATAGAGAGCGGAAAGAAATAATCGGCAACAAAAAAGCCACCTAATAATACAAGGATGAAAAAAAACAAGAAAGCCAGAATATTGCGCAGGCACTTTTTCATTTTGTCAAAAGTTTCAAAAAGCTATAGTTGATATAAAATAGATACCGCTAACGAATGTTAGCGGTATCTATTTGTTTATATTTTTAATCATCAAACCGAATTAAGACCTGCTATTGCTGATCTGGTATATTCGATTCACCATTACGCTCAACAATAGATATCAAGTCAAAGGATTGACCAATGGCAAACCGCTCAGGGTGATACATTGATTCGACATAAGGATATGGAATCATATAATTCCCCGCCGTTACCGCCCGAGCTAAATAAGCAACACGTGTACGATATGTACCCTCACTCACATAATGATTAATATCAACAGCTGCGACGTATCTATCATCACGGAATTCTTGATATTTAACATCATTGCTGTCTTCATCTTTCAGCAAATTGGCTAGTTCAGGAATGGCCTGCAAGCTCACGCTACTATTAGTTAGATTTTGATTTTCTAACTCAATACCAGCCGGTAAAAAATCGACAATTAATGCATCGTGAACAGCTTCTTTATGCGCATTAGCTTCTAATAAAACCACCATCAAATCGCCTACTTTCATATGATTCGGTTGGATTTTATTACCGCTCAAATCATAATAAGTACGTTTAATGGTTAATTCACTATTATCACTTGTTGGCGCTGGGGACTTCTTGCCATAACCTGAAACAGTGAATTTGACATAAAGCGGCTGCGCATTTTCCGGATTTGAAATGGTTAAGCCATTAGACAAATCAGAAAAATCCAAAGAGCGCGATAGTGCTGAATTAACATTATTTGTATGATTATTAATCACAACATCAAATTTTTGCGAGGATTTATGTTGTTCTAACGACCAACCTGCCATAAATAAAGCATTGAGTTCCTGCGTTGAAAAATAACGCCTATCATTGAGTAAATCTGATAACTGAATTAAATAATCCGCTTGTTTATCAACACTGAGCCCGTTGTCAACCAATAAAGATAGTACCAATGCGTTATCACGAATAGCACTACCATATTCACCCAACCAAGAATATTGATGATTATAACTTGTAGTAAATACCTGCGGCATTAAACTATCATAGATATTATCAAAACCAGCCAGTTTCGCAGATAGTGCCAGCTGAGCAATCGGCAGAGGTGAAAACACCTTAAAATTACCCTGCGTAATCTGTTGATACATTCGATTAATTTCGTTACGCACCGATACCGTGATTTTATTTTGCTTTGTCAGTACCATTAAAGCATAAGCTTTAGTAGCAAAATTTGTATAATCAATCACTTGTGAATTGTCATAGTAATTTTGTAAACTATTAAACGCATTAGTATCGTAAACATATTGGCTAATACGCGAAATGGCCGCATCAAGCGCATTATTATTGACATTATAGCCCCGCTCTTTGGCTTGCAATAAAAAGTCAGTTGCATACACAGTTAACCAATGTTCTTCAGAACTATCTCTACTCCATAAACCAAAACTACCATTATTGCGTTGCATCGATAAAATGCGCGAAATACCTAATTGCACTTTTTCACGTCGTTTGTCATCTGATTCGGTTTTAATTCCTAAAGCAGAAAGCTGCTCTTGGTTTGCATATAATAACGGTGTTAAACCACTAATGGTCTGTTCCAAACAGCCATAGGGATAGGCAAATAACGTTTTAACATATTGAGCAATATTGAGCGGAGGTTGATTTGATACAATTAATTTACCATCAACGGTATTGTCAATCATATCAACAAGACTACCTTCAGGTAATGACCAGCTTTCACCACCATTGATTGCTATAGAATAATACCGTGTGGTTGCGGCATAAGCAGGTCTAACGCCAATGTTCCAAGATCGTTTGATCTGGTAATCAGAACCATCTTCTAACAAAATACCCTTAACATTAACAGTAACCGTGCCTTGCCCATAGCCATAATCAGCAGCTATTGGCACTTGAATAATTTGTCTTTGCTTGCTATCAAGCGTTAATGTTACTACCTTATCTGAATTTTGATAAACCAAACCATCAGTAGAAACCTCGATCTGCATCGTTTGAGCTTTGTCAGTTAGATTATTCAAATCCAACGCCAAATTAGCCTGATCACCACCCGATAAAAAGCGTGGTGTCGATAGTTCAGCCACAACTGGTGATGCAACAAGCATGGTTTGTTCAGCCTTACCAAAACGAGTATCATCCCATGCTTGCGTCATTATGCGCAATTCGCCATTAAAATCAGGTAAAGCAAGGTCAACAACACCTTCGCCATCATCATTTAACTGAATGGTTTGCAATTGCTGAGCCACAATATTAACATCATTTGATGGCTTTTTACCGCCAGCACTAGCACCAAGCATTGCATCACCACCAAAGCTCATATTGACATTGCGCCCTTTACCTTCAATCAACTTACCATAAACATCATAAAGATCCACGTTATAACGTTTACGACCCAAAAACGCACTATAAGGATCAGGAGTTACAAAATTAGTAATATTTAATACACCAGAATCCACAGCCGAAACCAATACCGTTACCTTATGATCTTGCTGGATTGCATTTTTATCCATTTTGATTTTTATTGGAATAGTCTTTTCAGGCTCTGTCTTTTGGGGCGCTTCAATACTTACGTTTAATTGACGATCAGACGTATCAATTGGCAAATAAAGTAAACCAATAGCCCGCTTAATGGTTTGCAGCTCGATATCGGTTGATGGTCGAATAATCATCGCATTAATATAAATATCATGACGACCCCAATCTTGAATTGGAATTTCGACATCAAGACCATGCTCATCAACAGTAATATCTTGTTTCCACAACATACCATCGTTGGTTTCGAGCGAAATATAGCCAGAACCCGCAACAGGAGCTTGAACATTTATTTTAGCAGTATCACCAACGGAATAAGCTGTCTTATCAAGACTTAATTTAACCTGATCAGGGCGAACAGAATGGGTGCCATTAGTATTATCTTCCCAATCGTAACCACTTCTAAAACGCAAGCTACTGGTCACGCCATTTTTAGTATCAATCACCTCAATACGGTAAGAGCCATAATCATCGGTTTGGTAGCTTACTTTAGCGGTGCCATTTTCATCAATAGAAAGCGGTTGCTCTTGCACGACAAATTCGTTCGAATTGTACTCTTGATGCCATCCTGAATCGTCAGACCAACTCCAATAATAATTGCGGCGCTCACGAATAACCCTTGCCTTCAAGTGCCTTGCCGCCAGCTTATTGCCGTCAACGTCAACATAAGCTACTTCAAACTCAGCATTGGCGCCTTTATCAACCGTCGGACTGCTTTGATAACGATCTAACGACCAATCATAATAAGGTGATTGAGAAAACAACGCACGCACAGCCGGCATTTGCTCACTTGGCCAAATAGCTTGGCTGGCATAACGTGTCACTGGCTTACCACCAGAATCAAGCAAACTGGCTTGTAAAACCACATTAATAGGGGAACTTAACTTACCCCAATCGTTAGTATTAATCTTAATTTGCGAAATACCATTGTTATCTAAAAGCGCATCAATATTATCAAGCTGACGATCTACCCCATTATCAACCACGTTACCAATTTTATAATCAGCAAGCTCCGGAATTGTATCGATTTTCTTAACATAAACATAACTTTCTAAACGGTTACCCAAAGCAGGAGCACCATAAAGATACCAACCTTTAACATCAAAACGAATTTCATTATCAAGCATGATGGGTTTATTTGATGTGGTAGTAATTTCCATCCCCATACGCTCTGGCAAGAATTCCTCAACATTGAAATAAGCATAACGGTAATTATCGTCCCCTAAATTAAAACGAAAAGCCCATTTGCCTGTTTCTGCATTAGCTGGAATAGCATATTGCCATTGGTATAAACCGTTTGAATCAGTTTTCGCTTTGATTGTAAAATTTTCAACCACTAAATTATCGGGTGACATAACATCAACCACAATCGGCTGCAAAGGCAACGGCTTACCATCGGCATCACGCAAAAGAGCATTAAAATAGACCGTCTCTTTCGGGCGATATAAGTCGCGAGCGCCAAAGGCAAACAACTGTTTTTGATAAAAAGCCGAACCCATTAAATTATATTCACTTAAACTTAACGCACCACGATCTAAATTAACCAAAGAAATCTGCTTACCATCGCTTGCTGTCAACAAAGAGTACTCCATACCTTTGGGCAAAGTTATATCGGCATAACCATTAGCGTCAGTTTTGGCTGAAACTGTTTTACAGTTCTTATTACTGTCTCGAATACTTTTGCTACATAAAACCGATAAATTGATATCGGAAAGAGGTTTTCCATTATCTAATGCATGGGTAATGACTGATAATTTACCGTTTTCATAGGCATGCACTGCAAAACCGATATTACTGATCGAAAACATCGATACAGAATTTGAATAATCATGACTTCCAGCTTTATTCATCACCGCAAAATAAACACCCTCTTGTTGTAATGGTGTAACGGATGACAAATTAAGTAATACGGTTTCTTGCGAATTACGTTTTGGATTTAAGTCAAATCGAGACGTATAAACTAAATCAACAAACTGATGTAAATCCTTAGAGTCCCAAAATGATAATTGATTAATAAAGCCATAATTATCAATAAAATCGGACAGCTTTTCAGGCTTAATTTTAAAAAAGTTAACATCAATCTTATCAACGTTAAGGGTAACCACTGGCAAACCACTCATTGATTTGCTTGGCAACAAATAACCACTGCTAGCAAACCCAACCATTGGCTTACGATCTTGAGTTTTAATATGAGCTTGATAGACCGAGGCTAAATTACTACCATTAATGCCCGCTAACATCTTATCGATAGTGAGTTCTAAATCGCGGTTTGGTTCAAGGTAACGATGTCTTAATTCTAATCCATTGTCAGACAATTCCCATGCACCATCAACATTCCCCGTTTGGCGATCGACTAAACGCAACAAATTCGAAAATTTAAGATTAGGATTTAAAGGAACCGAAAAGGTAATAACCAGTGTACTTGAACCATCAAGAATGACTTCCGAACTATCAATGACCTTTAATTCTTTATCATGATATTTTTCGACTAATTCTGGAGTAGGTTTAAAAAGTGGCTTAGATTGGTTATCTATTTTCTCGTTATCATTGGGATCGGTTGTATGGTTATTATCAACAAATTCTGATGCCGATGGCGTTGTTGATTGTTCAGTATTTGCAGTTTGCTTAACATCTTTATTATCACAGCCAGCTAATGCTAATAACATACTCAATACAGCGGCCTGTTTAACTAAACCCATTTTTATTATACCTCATATATCATAATCTATCATAATCACTATTGTGGATTATTTTTATTCATTATTAACTATATAATATTATGCACCTCCCCTTACTTTTTGGCAAAGCGTGTTTAGTAAAGTTTGGTAATTTTCAAAAATGACTAAAACATAAAAATTAATATTATCAATAGACTATTTTTAAGTGACGATTAGGGATGTTTGGGTTGGTGTATAGGATGGATTGGGTGTGGTGGTTTCGGACTTTTTGACCTGGGTGAATAAAATAGCTGTAGTGACTAATTCCGAGCAAAAGGCGTTTTTTGTTAAAAACATCCAAAAAAACTTAATAAAATCAATACCTTTCCTGACCGATTTTTGGGCGGAAAATCAGGCCTTTTTGTTTTGGTGAATAGAATAAATTGGGGGCGGTGGTTTCGGACGTTTTGAGCTTGGGTCAACAAAATAGCTATCGTGACCACGTCCGAGCTAAGGGAATTAGAGCGAATTCCCTTAGCAATCCCGCGCTTGGCTGCAGAATGTGGCCTGCGGCTGCCCTCCGCCGTCGCTCGGTCTTAACGCACCGTTTGTGATGCGTTCCAGACGCAGCACAAACTCGCCAAACATCCTTGTTTGGCGTGCTAACCTCACTCTGTTGTCGGCACATTCTGACGCCGGAATAAGACAGACAACATAACCATCTTTTTTGGAAGATATTATGTTTTTATAATTATATGATTTATTTTAATTAAACGCCTGCACGCGTTAAGGCGTGGTCTCTGTTAGAGCGTTTTAACTGGAAATTTCTAAACCGCCTACACGGCGTTAAGGCATAATGATAATCATATTTACGCGAACCACGATTTCTAAACCGCCTACACGGCGTTAAGGATGAAGTTCATCAGTTTGCCCCTATAGCATATTTTCTAAACCGCCTACACGGCGTTAAGGAAGCGAATATTAGACTTTATTTGTGAAAGCTTTTTCTAAACCGCCTACACGGCGTTAAGGGTTACGATTTTTTTGGTAGTCGCCCCACTGTTTTTCTAAACCGCCTACACGGCGTTAAGGCACGCATGCGCCACCGTTCCCGTACCTGCAAAATTTCTAAACCGCCTACACGGCGTTAAGGAACGTTAGGCATTGATGTGGTTTCAGCGAGAATTTCTAAACCGCCTACACGGCGTTAAGGGACAAGGCCCTTTATTAAATAAAGGGCTTAGATTTCTAAACCGCCTACACGGCGTTAAGGTAGAGCTTAAGATTTGATAAATCTTGCTGTATAAAGATAAACAACAATTTCGTCTTTGAAAACCCTTTTTTTGAGGTATTTTTTAATATATTGATTTTATTTAATTTTAAATTGTCGTTAAAAAAAGGGTTTGGAGCGGTTAAATTGCTGTTATTGGGGCGCTATTCGTGGTTTTGTTGATTTGTTGTATGTCGGCGCTTTGCTTAGGTTGTGTAAGTGATTGATTTAGCTTAAAAACAGCAAAATAAAAACTTCAATAAAATCAATACCTTTCCTGACCACTTTTTGGATGTAATTACATTGCTTTTTAACAAAAAACAATTC